>LIBO01000143.1 GCA_001438005.1 Verrucomicrobia subdivision 6 bacterium BACL9 MAG-120507-bin52
ACTGCTGCTTGCCCTTGCCCAACTGATTCCCCGCGGAATCAAAAATCTGGTGTTCTAGGGTGACAAACTTGCGGTTGTACTCCCCCACCTTAATTTTCACGCTCACCCGCTCAAACTCTCGCGTCTCCCGCGTGAACTTATGTTCAAAGGAGCGCGTCAAAATATAGTAAGGGGTTGTCTTTAAATTAAATTTGGGCAGACAGCGATTAAAGAAAAGCTCCCGTGTCTTCCCGACCCACATGGCATACATTCCAAAATACACATTCCCCACCGAATTCGTATCCGCGTAGGTCGCGACAAAGGTGTGCACAAACCATTTCCCCTCAAAGTGCCCAAACAGATCGTTCGATACGGCTCCCTGCGCTTGTGGAAATGGCACCACTCGCCCCGGTTCAATCTTTTCCTCCCTCGCCCCCAACTCCCCCGTCGGGCCCCCGACCGTGTCTTCCAGCTCCTCGACCCCCCCGATAAATTCATGTCCTGCCCCTGGCTTTACCAGCAGCCAGCCCACATAGCCCACCGGAAGAATCGACCCCAAAATCATTCCGAGCGGATTCGCCAAAAAATATCCGTAGGCAAAAATCACCACCGCCACACTGCCCACACAGAACATCTTCACTTGGGGCAGGGCGTTGCCTTGCCCCGTGTGAAAGGCCCGCAACAACGCCAAACCAGCGTATCCCACAAAAAAGGTAGCGTAAAAGATCATGAAGTACTCCAACTCCAACTTCAGCACCACCGCCAGCAGGGTGAAGAGCCCTGAAAAAATCAGCGCCGGCAGCGGCGACCCCAAAATCGCCTCCGGCAACAAAGTCAGCGGAAAGGGTCGCCCCGCCCCGCCCGACTTACTCAAGTACCAGCGCAAGGCAATGTATCCGCTGTCCAGTGTGGTCAACGCCATGATGCACAAAATCACTAGGTACGACCCAAAAGCCCACGGGTAGGTCGAAGCGGTTGCCCAAAAAAAGCGAGTGACCGCATCCTCTCCATAAAAAAGTCCGTCGATTCCCTCCCGCATCAGCACCGCACCCGATTGGCCCCCCACCCACAAAGCCAAACTCCCGTGCGCCAAGAGAAGAAGGAAAAAGAGCCCCCCTCCAAAAAGGTAGCTCAGAAGGGGAGACTTCCCCTCGCGCTGAATCTGAATCGCACGCTGCCACTGCTGCAAATCCAGCCACGGTCCTAACGTCAAACCTACGCAGATCGGAATTGCATACCCCCAAAAGTTCATTCCCAAAAAGGGATTACGACTCGCCAGAATGGGCTGATTTCCACCCACACTCCCCAATTGCGAAACCAGTATCCCCGCGGCCCCCAAGGCAATGACCCCCAGAACCCCGTGGCTGTACTTAATCCGGCGAATATCAAACTCCTCCCCAAATAAAGTCGCCGCCGCCAAAATCACCAGCACGGTCAGCAGCAGATAAAGCCCCGCCGGCTGCAACCCCAGCGGCTGCCAAGCGTACCGAACCAGGGCAAAAATAGTCAGCGTGATGGCCAAGATCTGGTACAAGAAAAAGATCAATCGATACGGACGCGACCAATTAGAGAAAAAAGAGCCCAACGCATCCGGCCCATTTCCCGCCCGGCGGGCGATCAGCTGGGTCAATCCCCCAAACACCATCAGCCCCAGTGCATTCGGAATGGCAAACGTCAGCAGACCAAAAAGCCCATACTGCAGCGAAAATTGGACGCTAAAAAATAACCCCAAACCCCACATCCACGATAAAGCCACCGAATTTCCCCAAAGAAAGTTCATGAAAATTTCCCTTTGTTCGAGCGGGCGAAGGGATTCGAACCCTCGACATCAACCTTGGCAAGGTTGCACTCTACCAACTGAGTTACGCCCGCAATTATTGGAAATTATCTCCCCCCTCCCTGCTGGGCGCAATCCTTTTCCCAAGGCTCTACGCCTCAATCTCAAACCGTTGACCGACCGCCCCCGCGCTCGTTTCATGCACCCGTACCCCCCCTCTCCCCGCCCTTTGCAAAGCTTCCTCGATCGCCCGCCTCGCAATCTCGGGCCGATTACAATCTTCGCTGATATGCCCCAAAAAAAGGTCGGTCAATTCAGGCCCCGCCACCTCCTCCACCAACTGGGCCGCCGCTCCATTCGATAAGTGCCCGTGCCGCGCCGAAATTCTCTGCTTCACCGACCACGGTCTCCTCTCCTCCGCCCGCAACATCGCCTCATCGTAATTCGCTTCCAGCACCAGTGCGGTACATCCCTTCAACCTCTCCACCACTAACCGCGTGACAAACCCTAAATCGGAAATTAACCCCACTTTTGTTTTCCCCACCGTAACCCGCATCCCGATCGGTTCCGCCGCGTCGTGCGGCACGGGAAAGGTCTCAATCGAAAAGCAGCCAATCTCCAGCTGTTGCCCCGCTTGAAACCCCCGCCATTCCGCCGTGGCCACCTCCGCCTCCAACGCATCCTTCGTCCCATGCGAGGCGAAAATCGGGCACCTCCTTTTTTTGACAAAGGTTTTTAGCCCCGCCGTATGATCCCCATGTTCATGCGTCAGCACGATTCCCATCAGCTCGGCTAACTCCGCCCCCACCTCAGCCATCCGCCCTTCGAGTTGTTTTGCGCTTAACCCAGCATCCACCAAGATCGCTCGCCCCGCATGCTCCAAGTGCAGAGAGTTCCCTCGACTCCCGCTGCCCAACACCGTCAAAGTCACTTTGGCCATATCACCTTTTGCCTTTTTCCAGAGAAAGCCCAATCTAAAAATACGTTATGTCTTTGTCTCTTCAGCCCAGCCTGCGCCAAACGGTCTCGATCTCCCCCCAGATCCAGCAATCCCTTCAACTTCTCCAAACCCCCGCTCTCGAACTTGAAAATCTCCTCCAAACTGAACTGCAAACCAATCCCGTTTTGGAGGAGGAGCTGCGCCCCGCCGAAACCGCCGAACTCCCCCCGGAGGAAGAGGAAGACTCCCACTTCTCCACCCGCGACTCCGATTGGCCCGTCCACACCTCTCGGGTCGATCGCCCCCGACTCGACCCCCGCCAAGCCTTCGTCGAATCCCGTGTTCACCCCGAATCTCTCACCGATCACCTCACGTCCCAACTCACCCTCACCCAAGTCGAGCCCGCCATTCAGGCCGCCGCCTCCGAAATCATCGGCAACCTCGACGAGCATGGATTCCTGCAAGCCGACCTCTCTGAAATCGCCGCCGCCACCCACACCACTCCCGCTCAGGTCGACCAAGCCCTCGCCCTCGTCCAATCCTTTCACCCCCCGGGCATCGCCGCCCGGACTCTGCCGGAGGCTCTCCTCCTCCAGCTTCAATCTCAAGGTCAAGAAGACACCCTAAAAGCGCAAATCGTTCGCGATCACTTCAACCTTCTCGGAAAAAGAAAATTTGCCGAAATCGCCACTGCCCTCTCCGCCCCTCTCGAGTCGGTTCAATCCGCCGCCGAAGCCATCGCGCGACTCTCCCCTCGCCCTGGCTCCGCTTTCGCCCCCGATCGACCCGATCTTGTCGTCCGACCGGAAGCCACCTTTGTTCGCGATGGCCACCGCTGGCTTCCCCAAATCGAAGGAGATCTTCTTCCCCGCCTTCGGATTAGCGACACCTA
>LIBO01000144.1 GCA_001438005.1 Verrucomicrobia subdivision 6 bacterium BACL9 MAG-120507-bin52
CAGCCATGGCCCAACGGGACGCTTTGACCGCGTTAGCCGGCTGGGATGTGGAAGACCCAGTGCGTCTGGCCCGCGTGGCCGAGGGCCTTCTACGTTCGGGTACCTCCCTTTCCCGCAAATCGCAACGTGAAATCGCAACCTCTGTTCTCCCCGCTTTTGTTCGTGCGGCTGACCTAAATACGGGTCTTGGAGGGTTAACCCTGCGAGCGGCCGAGATTGCTCTAGCGGCGGATGATCTCCCAACCGCTATCCGTTACTTTCGCGAATTTGTGGACGAACGTCCGGAAGAAGTATCCTTTCTCGAACAACTGGCGGCAGTCCTTATCCTAAACCATCAGCCTTCCGAGGCGGATGAATTACTTCGAAGGGTAGAGATCGAAAAGCCGAATCGTAGGAATCTCTACCCTGTAATGGCCAATCTCTATGAAGAGTTGAACCTGCCCGCGCGGGCTGAGATTTACTGTGTTCTCGCTTTGCACACCTCGACCAAGCCTGCTCTTTCGGAGTCCCTTCGCCTGGCTCTTCATCAGTTAAAGCAGAATCAGGTTCGCAGAACCAATGCCACCTTAACAGAGGCCTCCCAAACCCACCCCGATTCTCTTCAGCTTCTTCTTGTCCGAGGTCTGGCCGAGAAAGCGGAAAATCGCATGGCGGAAGCTGCCTCCTCCTTTGCCCAAGTCGAGCGTTTGGCGGTGGGAAATCCGAAGATTTGTGACGCAGGATTTTATTTCGAGTACGGAGCAGCCTGCGAACAGGCGGGTCAACCCCAGCGGTCGGAAGCTGCCCTGCAACGTGCCCTTTTCATAAATCCCTCCCACCACCAATCCCTCAACTACCTCGGGTATATGTGGGCGGAACGAGGGAAAAATCTCAAAGAGGCTAAAGCGCTCATCGATCGCGCCCTCGAGCTTAATCCCAATAACCCGGCCTATCTCGATAGCTTGGCTTGGGCACTTTATAAAATGGGAGATGCCGGAGGCGCCGAACCACTCATGGTCCAAGCACTCGAACAGGTGCCGGATGATCCTACCCTTCTCGAACACTACGCAGACATTTTGGCCGCTCTGGGTAGAAATTCGGAGGCGGTGGAGTCCTACCGGAAGGCAATGGTCGCTGGCGGACCCCCATTTCTGTTAAAAGACAAAATACATACTCAGAGTCGGCCTGTGGGGCAAAAATGAATCACCATGCTTGATTCAATTCTATCCCAAATAGCTACCTGGATTTGGGGCCCTTGGTTGATTGCACTTCTCTTTGGCACCCACCTCTTTCTCACTTGGCGGACGGGGCTGATTCAACGTCGCCTTGGTCTAGCTCTACGCCTTTCCGTCACGAAAGAGCCAGGAGCTCCCGGGGATGTGAGTCAGTTCGGCGCTCTGATGACCGCGCTCGCCGCGACCATCGGAACAGGAAACATTTACGGGGTGGCTGGGGCGGTATTGCTGGGAGGGCCGGGCGCGGTTTTATGGATGTGGCTGACGGGTGTCTTTGGGATCGCGACCAAATATTCCGAGGCTCTCCTTGCCGTTAAATATCGCTTCATCAATAGCCGTGGAGAAATGTCGGGTGGCCCGATGATTGTTTTAGAGCGTGCCCTGAATGCTCGTTGGGCCGGCATTCTTTTTGCCATCTTTACCTCAGTAGCTGCATTCGGCATTGGAAATATGGCGCAGTCCAATGCGATCGTGGAAATGGTGGTGGTCAAAAAAGCCATCCTTGGACTGTCCCAGCCGGATACCTCAATTCGGGTTGGCTTGGGTTTACTCCTGACACTTGCGACGGGAGCGGTGATTTTAGGCGGAATCCGCTCGATTGCCCGATTTTGTGGTTTCATCGTCCCCTTCATGGCTTTTTTCTATATAGCGGGGTGCATCATAATCCTTCTCAGTGTTTGGGACCGAATTCCGGCAACGATCTCCCTTATTTTCACCTCCGCCTTTGCCGGCCAGGCCGCTTTTGGAGGCTTCGTCGGCGCAGGTATTGCCGAGGCAGTTCGATACGGAATCGCCCGAGGCCTTTTTTCGAATGAGTCTGGCCTAGGGAGTGCCCCCATTGCGGCGGCCGCGGCTCGTACCAGTGACCCCGTTCGGCAGGCCCTTGTTTCAGGCACAGGCACGTTCTGGGATACGGTAGTCGTTTGTGCTCTCACGGGTCTTGTCATCGTCAGCTCGGGGGATTGGGCCACTCCCGATATCAACAAAGCCAAGTTGTGCGACCTGGCATTTCGTCATCTTGGTTTTTTTGGTGATATAATTTTAATCGGCGGGCTTCTCACCTTTGTTTTTTCCACCATTTTGGGTTGGGGATACTACGGCGAAAAATCAGTGGAATACCTTCTCGGAATTCGAGCGGTTCTCCCTTATCGGCTTCTGTGGGTTGTAGCGGTGTTCATTGGCGCGATTTGGAAGAGCGACGCCGTCTGGAACTTCTGTGATATCATGAACGGCTTGATGGCTTTGCCTAATCTGGCCGCCCTACTACTTTTGAGCGGAGTCATCGCGGCCGAAACTCGTCGATACTTCTCCCAACACCCCTAACTCAAGACCCAATCTTTGTCGGGTCCCCACCCCAACCGGCCACTTTTGCCTTAGCCGACATCTCCTCCGCCTCGGCAATCCTTCCTGCTCTCCCAAAGGCAAGGGAAAGGCTGCTATAGGCCAACTGATCCTTTGGCTTTAACTGAATCAACTTTTGCAATGCTTCGATCGCCTCATTTAATTGATCGAGCTTAACCAGAGCCATGCCCAGCGCCTGCCAGCCCTCGGCATAGGTGGGATCGATCTCGGTTGCTTTTCGATAAAGAGTAGCGGCGGCTGCCATATCCCCCATAGCTAAGGCCCCATGCGCACCTTCCATCGTTTCTTCCAAAAGCGGATTCATGAGACTTTGATCATTGCACGAAGCACCCCTTGGGCCGAGGGCTCCTTTGCCACACAGGAGACCTTCCACCCGGCCTGATGTGCCGCGCGCGCAGTTGCAGCCCCGATGGCAACGACATGACGGATTTTTTTCAGCCTTGGAAACAGCCTGCGAAATCGAATGGCGGCGGTTCCGCTGGCAAAGACAAGCCAATCGGCCCCCTCCTCTCGCAAAGCATCCTGCACAGGCTTGGGAACAGACCGACCTCCTTGATTTCGATAAATCATGATTCGATCGGCCAGATAACCACGCTTTCTAAAAAGTTGGATCATCGTGTCATCTCCCGCGCTACCGGTAAGGTGCAAGATTCTACCCTTTGCCCATGGCGGCCAACCCTGCACCAGCTCGTCCGAACCCGTCCCCCGTCCGATCCAATCCGCCTCAAGACCAATCGTGCGTAAGACATCTGCCGTCGCCTTGCCCACCGCCGCAATTTTACAACCCGCTACTTTTCTGAGATCACCCACGGCTTTGGGAAAACATCGAACCGCGGAAGCGCTCGTAAAAACCAGCCACTGCGCTTTCTCAATCTTCGAAA
>LIBO01000145.1 GCA_001438005.1 Verrucomicrobia subdivision 6 bacterium BACL9 MAG-120507-bin52
GTGCCTCGGTTGTGGAGTGCCGTTGCAGGATCTCCATGACGCCGAACATGTCTTGGGCCACATGGTCGGGTAGGGCCCGCTGGAGTTTCTGGAGTGAGTCGTAGCCTGTCAGGACGGCGCAGGAGCGTATGTTACCAAAACGAGCGGTTTCGATATCGTGCTCCATATCCCCGACAAAAAGGGTCTCGTCGGGACGCAAGTGGTGATTGGCTAGGATGGAATGGATCGTCTCGCGCTTATCTAGGACTCCAGCGTAGAGATGGTGGAAGTAGTGATCGACCTCAAGGCGCTTGGCTTGTTGGAGAAAATCTTCCTCCACGACACTGCTAAGCAGAAACGTGGGGAGCTGATTTTCATGGCAATATTGCAGGATCTCCTTGGCACCGGGGAGGAGGGAGACGGTGTGGTGGTTTTCTCGGAAAACCTTGCGAAATATCTTTTCCAATCCTGCCAAAGCAACGCCGGGCAGGTGCTCCTCGTAAAATCCTTTGTAAGGGAGGTAAAACTTTTTCCGAAAAGTTTCTCGATCAAAGAGAGGTTTTCCATGCAAACCGAAAACGTGGTTGGTGGCAATCAGGACAGGAGCGAGGTCATCGACCAGGGTTCCCGACCAGTCGAAGATGAGGTTGCGTATCAAGGGTCGAGTCGAGTGAAAGAAAACAGTTACGAGTGGTAATCTTGGAGAGCGCAGACCGACAGGCCCTTCTGGCGAAGGGAGCGGATACCTTCCAGGCTGGCTTCGGCGGCGGCGATGGTGGTCATAACAGGGATCTTGTTTCTTAAGGCAGAAGAACGAATTTGGATTTCTTCTAAGCGGGCGACCGCGCCCGCGGGGGTATTGATGACCAGAGTAATCTCCTTGTTCTTTATGAGGTCGACCACATTGGGACGTCCTTCGGAAAGCTTCAGCAGTGGCGTAACGGGAATCTTGGCATTCGCTAATTTACGGGCTGTCCCGGAGCTAGAAACAATTTTGAAACCGAGCTCGTGCAGGCCTTGGCCAATCTGGATCGCGGCGGCTTTATCCATATCGCGGACACTTAGAAAAACGGTTCCCGATGTGGGCAGGGGTGGCTGGGCGGCCATTTGTGCTTTGACGTAGGCCAAACCGAAGGAGCGGTCGATCCCCATAACCTCGCCCGTCGATTTCATTTCGGGACCAAGAAGGATGTCCGTCCCCGGAAATCGGGCAAAAGGGAACACGGCCTCTTTGACCGAAAAAAAGTCTGGGATGATTTCCGTAGTAAATCCTAGCTCTGGCAAAGTTTTTCCTGCCATGACGAGCGAGGCGATTTTAGCCAAAGGCTTTCCAATGGCTTTGCTGACGAAGGGAACGGTGCGGGAGGCTCGCGGGTTTACCTCCAGTACGTAGATGGTATCCTTTTGCACGGCGAACTGGATATTCATCAAGCCTTGAACTTTTAACTCTCGGGCGAGGGCGAGGGTGGCGCGGCGGATTTCCTCCAAAACCTTTTTCGAGAGGGAGCGACTTGGAATCACACAGGCGCTGTCGCCGGAATGAATTCCGGCCTGCTCAATGTGCTCCATGACAGCGCCGATGACGGCATCTTTTCCATCCGACACACAGTCGACATCCACCTCGGTGGCGTCCTCCAAGAAGCGGTCGAGCAGAATGGGACGACCCGGCGCGACTTCGGTGCACTCCTTCATGTAGCTGCAGATTTCGTCTTCCGAGTAGACGATCCGCATGGCCCGGCCGCCTAGGACGAAAGAGGGGCGAAGGAGGAGCGGGAAACCGATCTTTTTGGCGGTGACCAAAGCTTCCTCCGTCGTGGTAGCCGTTCCGTTGGGGGGTTGGCGAAGACCCAGCTTATCCAACATGGTGGAAAAGAGTTTTCGATCCTCAGCACGTTCGATTGATTCGACCGAAGTACCCAAAATGCGCACACCGGCCGCCTGCAGTTCGGCGGCAAGATTCAGAGGGGTCTGGCCACCAAACTGGACGATGACTCCCTGAACCAGATCGTCTTTGTTCTCAGCCCGATAGATATGGATGACGTCCTCCGCCGTGAGGGGTTCAAAATACAGTTTATCGGAAGTGTCGTAGTCAGTTGAAACGGTTTCCGGGTTGGAATTGACCATGATGGTTTCAAATCCACCTTCACGCAGAGCAAAGCTGGCGTGGACGCAGCAGTAGTCGAATTCGATACCTTGACCGATGCGGTTGGGGCCACCCCCCAAGATGATTATTTTCGGTTTCTTGGTCGGGCGGGATTCGTCGTCGTCCACATCGTAAGTGGAGTAGTAGTAAGGGGTGTAAGCTTCAAATTCGGCCGCACAGGTGTCGACCAATCGGTAGGAGGGGTGGATCGAACACTTTTCCCGCCAAGCCCGGACTGCGCGGGTGCGGGTGACGAGCTCCTCGGCGGGACCGGGGAGGGTACGAGCGAGGTCGGCATCGGAAAGGCCCATTTGGCGGATTTGGCGAAGGTGAGGAAGGGCCGAAACGTCGCCCAACCAGCTCTCTTTTTGTATGTTTTGCGCTGCGTCGGTGATCTGTTTTAGATTATCGAGAAACCAGGGGTCGATTCTGGTAATTTCATGAATCCGCTCAACCGACCAACCTTGGTTGAAGGCGTGGCTGAGGTACCAGATTCTCGCAGGATGCGGCGTTCGGAGTTGCAGGGTTAGCTGCTCCTCCGGAATGGGAGGGGTACGGGTGCCGAGGTCGAGTCGGCCCTCCAAACCTTTGATATCGAGCGACCGAAGCGCTTTCATAAACGATTCTTGGAAAGTTCGACCGATTCCCATGGCCTCGCCCACACTTTTCATGGAGGTGGTTAAGACCGCCTCCGCTCCAGGGAACTTTTCGAAGGTAAAGCGGGGGATTTTGGTCACCACGTAGTCCAGCGTGGGCTCGAAGGAGGCGGGGGTGTTGCGGGTGATATCGTTTTTGAGTTCATCGAGGGTGTAACCGACGGCCAATTTCGCGGCGATTTTGGCGATGGGATAACCGGTGGCTTTCGAGGCTAAAGCGGATGAACGGGAGACGCGGGGGTTCATTTCAATGACGATCATCCGCCCAGTCAGCGGACACACGGCAAACTGGATATTCGAGCCACCTGTCTCCACTCCGATTTCGCGGATGACGGCAAAAGAGGCATCCCGCATGCGTTGGTATTCTCGGTCAGTCAGAGTTTGGGCGGGGGCCACGGTGATGCTGTCCCCGGTATGAACACCCATGGGATCAAAGTTTTCGATCGAGCAGATAATGACGCAGTTATCAGCGTGATCTCGCATCACCTCCATTTCGTACTCTTTCCAGCCCAAGAGAGATTCTTCGACCAGAATTTCAGAGGTGGGTGAGGCGTCCAGTCCCGAGGCAGCAAACTTCTCGAACTCTTCGCGGTTGTAGGCGATTCCGCCCCCCGTACCTCCCAAAGTGAAGGCAGGGCGAATAATCAGAGGAAAGGTCCCGATTTTGA
>LIBO01000146.1 GCA_001438005.1 Verrucomicrobia subdivision 6 bacterium BACL9 MAG-120507-bin52
GTTTTGGAATAGGCGTTGACCCCAATCGGAAAAGTTGGTTTACTTTTCAGTTCATCAAATTGGAGGTACACCGTGGCTAAGAGGTTAGGAATCAAAGCGAAAGTTCGAGCGGAGATCGGTGGGCGCAGGCCCAACCGGATCCGGGCGAGCGGGCGTGTCCCGGCAGTTCTTTATGGGGCGGGAACGTCGCAAGCGTTGGAATTAAATGGGCGGGAAATTGCGGAGGCTTTGCATGGGGCGAGTTCGGAAAGTGTTTTGATCGATTTGACTTTAGAGGCGGAGGGAGGTTCGACGACGAAGCGGATGGCATTGATTCGCGAGGTTCAGCACGATCCGTTGCGCGATACGATTGAGCATGTGGATTTCCACGCGATCGAGGAGAACAAGAAGTTGCGGGTAGAAGTGCCGGTGCATGAGCTGGGGGAGGCGGTGGGGGTGAGGACGGGCGGTGGAATTTTGGATCACAATTTGCGGACCTTACGGGTGGAGTGTTTGCCCAAGGATTTACCCGAGCGAATCGACGTGGATGTTTCCAATTTGGAAGTGGGGCAAGTGATTCATGTGGGCGAAGTGAAGTTGCCCGAGGGTGTGACGGTTTTAAATACGAAGGAACTGCCGGTGTTTATGGTGTTGTTGCCGAAGGTGGAAGAGGCGCCAACCCCAGAGGCGGCGGCAGCAGCAGCAGCGGAGCCGGAAGTCATTCGCCAGAAGAAGGAGGGAGAGGAGGTTGGGGCGGCGGCGGAGAAGGGCGATAAGAAGGAGCCGGCGAAGGCGGAAGCCAAGGAGGGGGCCAAGAAGGAACCGGCGAAGAAGTAACCGCGGGCAGGAGGCACGATGGAGATCGGCTTGGTCGCCGGGTTGGGGAATGAGGGTAAACCTTACGAGGGAACCCGCCACAATTTCGGTTTCGAGGTGGTGGATCGGATCGCAGCCACTCACAATCTCCGTTGGGAAAGGTGTCGTTATGCTGAAGGGTGGGCGGCGCGGACTCCGGAGAATCTGATCCTGCTGAAGCCATCCACGATGATGAATGCGTCGGGGGAGGCAATTCGGGCGGCTCTCGCATGGTGGAAGGTGTCCCAAGAAAATTTTATGGTGATTATGGATGATGTGGATCTGCCGCTAGGAAAACTTCGTTTACGAGCGGAGGGTTCGAGTGGGGGTCATCGCGGATTGGACTCGATTGAGACCCTGTTGGGGACGAAAGCCTACCCGCGGTTGCGGGGTGGGGTGGGCCGGCCCGCCGAGTCGGTGGCGACGGCGGAGCACGTGTTAGATAAATTTACATCGGACGAGCGGCCTGTGGTCGATCGGATGGTGGTGGCGGCCGTGGAGGCCGTGGAGATCTGGAGGCAGAAGGGCTGGAAGGCCGCTTTACCTCTAGGAAACCGGAAAGTGGAGGCATGAAGACATACGACTTGTTGGTGGTTTTGGATTTAGCGGGCAAAGAGGAATCTTTGCCGGAAGTGTTGGCGCAAGTGGAGGGTGAAGTGAAAGCGGTGGGGGGCAAGGTGACGCGCACCCAGAAAATGGAGCGCCGAAAGTTTGAGTACGTGGCGGGAGCGCTCGAGTCTGGATTTTACGCCAACCTGACCTGTGAGCTGCCTCCGGAATCGATCGTGAAGTTGCGGGGTAAATTGGCGTTATCGGCTCCCGTGTACCGCTATGTCCTGGTCAGCGTGTCGGAGGAGGAGTTGCGCAAGAAGAGCGAAAATTTGACGGCGGACGCGGCGGCGTAGGGATTGGATTATGGCCAGTTTGAATAAAGTGTTTTTGATGGGGAATTTGACGCGGGATCCGGAGGTGCGTCATACGCCGAAGGGAACGGCGGTGGGAGATTTGGCGATGGCGATCAACATGAGCTACAAGGCGCAGGATGGAACGGAGAAGGAGGAGGTGTGCTACGTGGATGTGGTGGTGTGGGGGAGGCAGGCGGAAACGTGTCGCGATTATTTGAGCAAAGGGGCGCCGGTTTTTGTCGAGGGGCGTTTGCAGTTGGATCAGTGGGAGGGACCGGAGGGGGAGAAAAAAAGCCGGATGCGGGTGAGAGCGGATCGGGTGCAATTTTTGTCGAGGGGTGGCGGTGCAGGCGGAGGTGCGGGACGGGGACCGAAGGGGTCGGGGGCCGGAGTTGGGGGTGAGGGGGAGGGCGGGGGCAAGGGATCGGCGCCAGCGCGGGAGATTCCGGAGGATGATGTTCCTTTCTAAGAAAACCAAGACAGAGGAGAAAAACAAACTATGAACCAAGAAGTGATTTTAAAGAGCCCCGTGAAGGGGTTGGGGGCGGAGGCGGATATGGTGCGGGTGAAGCCAGGGTATGCGCGGAACTACTTATTTCCCCGCGGATTGGCGACTCCGGTGAATGCTTCGAGCAAAAGGCAGATCGAGTCTTTAAAAAAGCGGCGGCAGGAGAGGGAAGTGGCGGAGGCGGCCGCGACGCAGGAGAGGGCGGCCAAGTTGGGCAAGCTGGCTTTGGCGTTTGAGTTGAAGCAGGCCCAAGAGGGGGCGGAGAAGCTGTTTGGGGCAATCACGGCGACGGAGATTGCGGCGGCTTTGGCGGAGAAGGGGTTTGAGGTGGAGCGCCGGGACGTAATTGTGGCGAAGGCGATCAATCATGTGGGTGAACATGATGTGACGGTGGATCTGGGGTACTCGGTCAAAGTCCAGATTAAGGTAAAAGTGACCGGTAACACGGATGAGAATTTCGAGAGGCCCGTGAAGAGTCGTCGCCCAAAGAAAACGGTGGCAGCGGAAGAGCCAGACAAAAAATCCTGATCTAGAACAGACAGGATTCTCTAAACTATTAAGTATCAATGCTTAATATGTTGTGCAACTGGGTATCGACAAGAGCTTATTGATAGCTATTTACGTAGTTTGCCGTGAAAAAATCGGATAACGCAATGGGTGTGTCAAAATGGGCCTCCAAAGGAGGTTGGGGAGGGGGTCTGTCGCTACTCTTTTTGATGATTGGGGTGGTGGGGGTGTGGGCGCAAGAGGGTGATCCGAAGACAGAGTCGCAACCGACCCAAACGAGAGCGAAAACGTTTGTGCCCTCGCCGTCGTCGTCGGAGACGGCGGCGGCGGGGCAGATTAAGATTTTGGAAATTGAGTTTTCCTCGCGTCGCGCGGACGTGACGATCAATGAAGATAAAATCCGTCAAAATATGCGAAGCAATCAAGGGGGAGTGTATTCGCAGCAGGTGATCGATGGGGATATTGAGAGCCTCTATCAGACGGGGGATTACGAGAACGTGCAGATTATGACCTCGGAAGTAACCACGGGTGGGGAGCGTGGGGTACGATTGTCGGTGATTGTGGATCCCAAGGTTCGGGTGGCTGCGGTCGAAGTGAAACGAAAGCGGGCGGATGGGGGTTTGGATGATGAGTTATCGGTCGACAAGGAGGATCTGCTGGATTTGAAGCTGAA
>LIBO01000147.1 GCA_001438005.1 Verrucomicrobia subdivision 6 bacterium BACL9 MAG-120507-bin52
TCCTCGTTGAGGATCGGTTCCAATCTTCCCACTTGGATGTAGCCCAAGGCGATCTGACCCGCCCAAGCGAAAAGAAGAGCAAGAAAAACTGTGATTAAGGCGTGGGTGGGTTTCATCTTAAGGATGGGCTTGCCCAAGAGAACGTCTGGGCGATTCGTAATCGGAGGGGAAAATGGCTATGGGCGCAACCGTAGGGAATAGTTTCAGAAGACTTGGGAAAAAAAGCGTGGAAAAGGCCAGCTGACCAAGCCACCAAAGAATTTGACCGACGAAAACCGTAAAAAGAAATGGGCGCAAGAAGCTGGTGATCGTGGACATCGGGACGCCCGGATCATTGAGGGCTAGCCCTTGGAAAAGTCCCGCGAGGGCGTAGGAGGAAATGACAAAAGCCGCCCCAATGTTGGTCAACCAGAAGTGCATGGTCAGAAGCGGATGAGTGGGCCATCCCATGGAACGAGCCACGGGAAGAAGTGCATAGAGAGCGCCCACCATAACATTTCCATAAAATGAAAGTAACAGAAGAGATTGGGTGGCCTGTCCGACCATGGTGAACGTGGTGGTTTGGCGCACTCCAGGTAGGGCGAGGAAGACCAGCCAAGCGTAGGAGGCAAAGTAGGACCAAGCACCGACAGCGAGGAAGCGAAGAGCGACTTGTCGGCGGCACTCCTCCCACTGGCCATTCAGTAGGGGCTTGAGCAGGGTCCCATTGCCCCAAACGGCCACACCTAGCAAAAGGGTGCTGACGACACCCGCGCTCTGCAGCCATGAGGGAATCGGTCCATCACTCGCCAGACTGTTCCCTAGCCACCCCCCCAGGGTCATGGTGGCACCCCAACAAAGCAGCCCAAGGGACAGGCCGCCGACCGGCCTACCGGTCAGGACAGGGAGAAGTTGAAAAAGAAGCACGAGTGCCAGAGGCGTCAGCCATAAGTGAGTTAGAAAGGAGGTCCAAACATATTGCATGATGATTTGTAAGGCACCTGGGGCGAGGCTACCGCGAAGTAGGATCTCGGCCGTACCCAGTCCAAGCGGAAGAGCTAAAAGCGCACCGACTAGGTAGAGGCGTGGGAGAAGAGGTCCACTTTTCCACGACTTTCCCAAGCCACGCGTTAGACCCGTCCCAAGAACAAGAAAAGAAATGAAGAACATAATGGTGACGGATCGTGAAAATGGGAGAGCGAGTAACCCGGTTGATCCATTCCACAAAATTTCGGATAGACCAACCAGAACGGCGAACTGCCAAAGAAGTGCCGCACTTGTCAGGATTCGGCCATAGTAAAAAGCAATGCCCGATAGACGGGGAACTAAAATGAGTAGAAGTCCAAGAAAACCGGACATGATCCATCCGTAGGTGAAGAGAAAATTTGTGAGTGGGGCGAGTCTTCCATACCCAATCCAAGGAATGGGCAGGAGATAAGCTAGGGAAGGAATTAAAAGTTGGAGGGTGGATAGAGCTTGGAGGCCCGCACCCACCAGGGCCCAGCAGACTGAGCCAACCAGAAGAATCGTGGTAGCGGGCGAGGCCTTGGAAAACGAGAGAGTGGAGGAGGTCATGGCTTTTTCGAAGGTTGTAATGGTGCAGGTGCTGGAGTGGCACCGCCGTCCGCTTGAATGGCAGCAGCGATTGCATTGGGGTCGACTGGTGGGAGCTCGGGGTAGAGGGGGGCACCGGCGGCGGTGATGGCAGAGAGTTGGATGGTGGTAATGGGATAGGCGGGGCGGGGCTGAGCAGTACGTAGTTGGGGAATGACTAGATCCATGGCTTGGGCAATCGGGATGTGCCCGATCCCCTTGGCTTTATCAACCCAGCCGAAGGAATCGGCTAGTTTGTCCTGCTCCGTCCGGAGTTTTGCGATTTTTTCCAAGCGCACCTTGGCGGCAGAGTCGGTCACTGTGTCTGAGGTCACCCCCAATGGACGAAGCAGAAAAGCCAGACTGGCTAATCCAAGGAAACCGGCCGCAAGCCATAACCCTGGCAGGTAAGGGTGGCGTCGTTGGCTGATCGATGTGGATGTTTCGCTCATAGCCAGTTGGTGACGGCCAAACTTTCCCGTAAGCGAGGGTCACGGGCGGGAAAGATGGAGCCTCGCGAAAGCAGCCAAAGAATGGTGTGACCCAAGATTCCTAACACCCCGATCAGAGCGAGCAGATCGAGGAGATGAGGATGAAACCCAGTGGTGGCCGCCACGTGACCCGCGTGACGCGATTCTTGGAGTTGAAGATTCGGCATGATGATCCAGTAGATATCCACACAGTGCATCGCCACTACCCAAACGGCAGTGGCGCATAGTCTCCAGCTGGTGCGTTTGGCTGGCTGAGTTAAAAGGAGAATGAATGGGACAAAGAAGTGACCGACGACCAGGAAAATGGAGAACCAAAACCAAGTGCCCGTGTTGCGATAGACGAAGAACCAGGTCTCCTCCGGAATATTGGCATACCACTGGAGAAAGTATTGGCTGAAAGAGATGTAGCCCCAAAAAGTGGTGAAAGCGAAAAGCAGCATTCCCATAATGTGATTATGTTCCACCGTAAAGAGGCCTTTGAGGTGACCGGCGCGAACGAGGCCGTTCGTAATCAGAATCAAAATTGCCATCGAGGACTGAGCGCACCCCGCAAAGAGGTAAACGCCCCACATGGTGGAGTACCAGTGATGATCGAGCGACATCAGCCAATCGAATCCGGCAAAGGTGAGGCAAAGGACGAAGAGTGGAATGAAGCCGTAGGCGGTATGGCGGAGTCGAAGGGTGATGCGAGGATCCCCATCCGTGTCTTGGCGCATGGAAAGGTGGCGGTAGAGCAGACCGGCCGTTGAGAAAAAGATCAGGTAGAAAGCGCAACGAAGGTAAAAGAAAGGCTCGTTCAGGAACGGCTTTTTCCAAGCGAGGAGCGGGTCGGTGGAGAGATCGGTGGTCATCCAGTGCCAAAGCTCTTTGGAAAAGAGAAAGACAATGGGAAGAAATAACAGGAGCAGGACGGGGAAGCAGGAGGCAATTGATTCCAGAATGCGTCGCATTAAAACCGACCAGTCGGCATCGAGGGCGTGGTGCAGGAGGGTCCAAAAGAGGGCGCCCGCACAGATGGTGAAGCCGACCGTAAATGCGAAAAGGTAAGAGAAAGCCAACTGCATGGGATTGCTGGCGAGTCCCCAGATAAAGGCGGAGAGAAGGCCGAGAATGCCAACCGTGGGGAACAAAACGGGGAGCGAACCAAGGTTCTCCAAGCGAAGTTTTTCAGCGGAGGGCAAGGGTGAGGGAGAGCGGTTCATTTTTATTTACCGGCCTTGACCACCTCAGCAGGCAGGAGGCTGGCGGGAGCATTTTGCGCCAGCTGGAGGGCACGAATGTAGGCCACAATAGCCCAGCGATCATTGACCTCGATGTGGTGGTAGGGGCCCATCTGACCCTTGCCG
>LIBO01000148.1 GCA_001438005.1 Verrucomicrobia subdivision 6 bacterium BACL9 MAG-120507-bin52
ATCCGCGGCTTTCGGCCGACGAAATTCGCCGCCGCAATGGCTGGGTGACGGGCAGCGTTGTTCCTCCGTGGATCGCCATGCCATCCCACTAAGAGAAATGAAATCCCCCTGGCCCATCGCCCTCCTGCTGGTCGCTCTCGCCGCCCTCATCTACGGACTTACCTTACCCAATTCCAATCTCCCCGCCGTTCGAACGGAAAAAATATCCAGCCGACATCCCTCACCTCCGGCCGACCTCATCTCCCTCAACCAATCGACGGGCCAAAACATCGCCCAGAGCCTCCTCTATCGCATGGATGACCGCGTCGTCCCCTGGTCTTCCCTCGCGAAAGGAAAGCCCGTGGTGCTTGTTTTCTTTTCTCACGATTGCGACTGCAGCATCGAGTTTGCCAAATATTTTTCTGTTGCGATGGAAAGGAGTAAAACAAAAGCCCTCTGGTTTTTTCTTTTTGCGGGAACACCGGATCAGATTCA
Source organism: Verrucomicrobia subdivision 6 bacterium BACL9 MAG-120507-bin52 (assembly GCA_001438005.1). Taxonomy (GTDB): domain Bacteria; phylum Verrucomicrobiota; class Verrucomicrobiia; order Methylacidiphilales; family Verrucolacustridaceae; genus Verrucolacustris. The sequence continues at coordinate 475 of LIBO01000148.1, forward strand.
TCAGTTTATGACAAAAGCTGAAAAAAAACTGCCCGCTCTTCGGGATCCTCATTCCCAGCTGGGCCATCGCTTGGGAATTACCAAATCGGGGTGCTTCAGTCTCGTCCAGCCGGATGGCCTAGTTTCCGCCATCTGGCCCGGAACTTCTCTCGCCGGTCTAAATGATCTCTTCTCCCGACTCCAACTTCCCCCACTTTCGCCCGACCTGCCTGGCTTCTCCGAAATTCCCCAAGCCCCCACCGCGGGGTGTGCTCTGCTTCCCTAATTTTTCTCTGCCTCTTTTCTCCAAGTCCGAAAGGCCCACTCTCCACTGGACGCCTCCACCCCCAATCGTACCGCTCCGCGATGCTTCAACTTCACCACTGTGATCCCCAACTCCTGTGCCAGTGAATCGAAATCGACCGACAGGGAAGGATCATCCTCCAGAGCTTTCCAAGATCGAATCAGATAGCTTGGTCGGACCGCCCGCAACCACTCCTGGGTTAGATTCAAACTCTTCGCTGGTCCTTCCACCAAGACACCCGATCTCAACTCCTCTCCATACTTTTCCACCAGTTTCATTTCCACATCGCCGGGAATCGATCCCGCCCAAAGCAATCGTGCCTCACCACACTGCAGCCGCAGCACCACTCCGTCCTCCTCCCCCCGACCCACTCCCTCCCCTTCCGGTGGCCAAAGCACTTCCACTTGCCAATCTTGACCCAACTTCAGTCGATCCCCACTCCGCAAAAATCTCCTGCCTTTTTTCTGAACGGCTAACTCCTCTCTCCACTTTTTCAAAAGGGGCGATCTCCCGCCCAAGCCCGACTCCCCCCACCAACCCACCCGAACACCCTCCAACAACTCCTGCGCACTCCCCGAACGCGGGGCCAAGCCCGCCGTCAAAATCACCCCCTCCAAATCATTCACCCCATAAAAATGTAAGAAGGGCCGAACGACATTCGCCCATCCACTTTTTGATCCGGTTTCAATCAGCCACTTTCCTCCATCTCCTCGCACCAAGGTAGGCACCGCTCCCTCCACCGCCATCATCTCCACCGCGGGCCCCCGCTCGAACCAAACCCTCGGATCCGCCACGGCAAAATGGCCCCCCGGCCAAGTCGCCATCCACCCCATCGCCCCAGCCAACAGATGCACCAAGCGGGCATTGAGCAGATTGATCCCGATCGCTCCAATCGAAGCGAAAGGCGCTACGACCGAAGAGACGGCGGCCAAAACCGTCACCGCACCCGCCAGCGGAGCCGCCACCACATTCGCCGCCAAAGCCACCGGCGTAACTTGATGAAAGAGAAAAATCGCCGGGAGCAAAGACCCCAACCAAGCCGCCGAAGACGCCGCCACCAGCGTGACGAGTGCCAGCCACACTTTTTCCCCTGCTTTCCTCCATGGCGCCACCAAACGCAATGGAATCCAACGATCCGGTCTCCCCCACTCCCCTAACTTCTGATGGATCGGACTGGCAAAAATCATCAACCCCGCCACCACCAGAAACGAAAGCTGGAAACCCACATCTCCCACCTGCCGCGGATCCCAAATCAGCAAAGCGAGCAGCGCCGCACCCAACCAGTTGGCCGAATCCATCGGCCGACCCAAAATCCATCCCAGATAAAGCACCCCCGTCATGACAAAGGCCCGGGCGGCACTTGCTTCCATTCCCGTCGCCAGACAAAAGAGAAACACCGCCGGTAAAGTCGTCCACGCCCATCTCCACTTCACCGCCCCGCTCAAAGCCAGAACCCAAAGTAACATTCCCGCCACCACCGCCAGATTCTGGCCGCTGACCGCAAAAAGATGCAACGTGCCTGTATTTCGAAAAGCCTCCCGTAGCTCTGCCCCCACGCCATCCCGATACCCAAAAAGCATCGCCGCAATTAACCCCGACGCCTCCGGATCACGCTCCAATCCCAACGAGGTCGCCGCGATCATATGCGACCTTAGGGCCGCCGCCATTTTCGCCAAAAAAGCTCCCCTCTGCTCCCCCTCGATCTCGAACTCCTCAAGACGGACTTTCAGAACATAATCCAGGCCTCGAGCGCGCAGGTGCTGTCCTCGATCAAACTCGCCCGGATTTCTGGGTTTTTCCGGCAGGGCCAAATATCCCGCCACCCGTACAATCTCACCCACTTGGGGTACCTTTTCAGGTGCTGGATCCACCCGCAATAAAACCCTTCCGCTCGCTTTCTCCCAACCCTGATCCCCCGCGATCGAGATTACCTCCAGCTCGCTTTCCAATGCTCTCTTCCCATTTTCCCAAATCCTTACGGTGGGTAGCTCCGCCATCCAACCCTGCAGAATCACCGTCCCCCCCTCCTCCCCCGCCCGGGCCCGCAAAGAATCTCGGGGCGGCGCATAAGCCCTCGCTCCGGCATACAGGGCGAATACCCCCATGACGAAAACCCAAACCGCAGGCGTCCTCCAATTTTTTGGCCCCCACCAGGAAAATAGTGATCCAAGCCCAACGATGCCTAACCAGATCGATGAATGATTCGACCAAACGAAACCCACGATCGTCCCCACCAATCCCGCCACCGCCACCGGAAACAAAGGCCGACGCATCGGCCAATTCGTTTTCATGCCTCGAGATGATTTAAAGGCGTATACCGACCCAACGTAAGATGCCCCCGAATCGCCCGCGTGATGAACTTCTTTCCTTTCCCGACCGCTTTTTCCAAAGAAAGCCCCATCGCCAAGCCCGCACAGATCGCGGCCGAGTAGGTGCAGCCCGTCCCATGCGTCTCCACCCCCTGGCACCGTATCGCGGAGAAAGTTTTCAACTTTCCGTTCGGCCAAGCCAGATAATCCTCCGCCTTCGCCAACATCAGATGCCCCCCCTTCACCAAAAACGGCACTTTCCATTTTTTGGCCAACTCCCGAGCCGCCTCCTTCGCCTG
>LIBO01000149.1 GCA_001438005.1 Verrucomicrobia subdivision 6 bacterium BACL9 MAG-120507-bin52
TTCTCCGCTGCTTCAGGCATCTTACGCCACTTATAAATGTTTCCTCCCGTGTTTCGCAATTTTGAGAACGAGCGCTGCGCATCAATATCATCCTCAAATCGAGGGTCACTCTTTAAGTGATCGATGTATTCCCTCCAATACATCATGTCCCCCTCCACCTGCTCTGTACTCAAAACAGGGACGGGATCTTTCTTGATCTCGTAACACAGTCCATGGGGAACGGCGTTCGGGTAAGACCACTCCATCGGAAAGCTTTCCTCCACAAAGAATCGCCGCTGATCCTTGTTTCGCTGCCAGATCCACTCCCCCACCATGGAGTTTAAGACCGTCGGATCTGCATTGGGATCAGGGGCAGATCCATTTTTCTGCCGTCGCTCGATCGCCGCCTGATAAATCGCCATGATGTCTTCCTGCCTTGGCAGAACCAAAGGGGCCTTCGGAAAATGCTTGTCCCGACCCAAACACTTATCCACCCAACCACGGGGCGCCGGCCGCTCTGTCGAATAGTGGTTTCGAATGTACTGATTATAAAACGCATCCGCTAAGGCGTTTTGCGTAATGATATAAAGATCCCTTCGATCAAAATTGGGATCTCTTTTATGCGATGGCTTTTCAAAGCTTTCGGAAAGAATCATATAGGTCGGGACAAACCTTCCCGGATCGGTTCCCCCATAAACAAAACTGTCTTTGGGAAGGTCGGCCAACATGTCTCTCCCATACATCCAGCCGAACCAATGTTCCCTCTGGCTGCAGAAGGTCAGGTTTTGTCGAAAACTAAAAGCCGCGATTCCGAACGAAAGAACAGCGGCCGCGCCAATCGCCAATGGAGATCCCTTCAACCACCGCTCCACCACAAGACCTGAACCCAAACCCGCAATGAGAACGAAAAAGGCATGCGAAAAGCCTAGGTACGGCATGTAAAGTAACCACGCCGCCTCGTCCGCCCCTGCTTGATCGAACGCGGGTTGCAGAAACCCGGCCAGCAAAAATCCAAAAGCGGCTACCTGGATCCACGACCTTGCCGGCGGCGCTAGCGCACCAAGGAAAGCCACCGCGGCCACCAGGGCTAGAACTGCAATCGGGCTAAAGTTCGAGACAATCTTCCTCCAGTATAACTGAGAGAATTTACCTAAAGTCTCCCGAAAGGATGGGGGGGGAGGTGACCCCGGTGGTGGCGTCGGTGGTGCTAAAAGCTCAGGCGGGGTCGCTCCCATCACTTTTCCAACTGTTTTGAGAAGCTGATCGGAAAGTTTTCCGGAATATTGACTCCGGTTGATCGAATAGAAAAAACCCTCCTTCGTGCTGGCAAATCCCCAATTCATCGGCGGATTCGTCTGCGAGGCCAGCGGCATGTAGGCGTAGGGCGAGAGACCAAGCAGAACACCCAGGAGCACCAAAAGCCCCGTCCTCCAATGAGTCAACTTTCGCTTCACCACCAGCCAAATCAGCACCCCGATACCAACACAATAGAGAAAACGTACGGAGGCATGCCATGTTGGCTGCTCCCCAGAAATATAGCCGAACCCCCAGTAAACTAAAGCGGCCGCACAACTCAGATAAAGCAACCCCTCGGCCAAGAAATCCCTCCTTCGTAAAACCAAGACAAGAAGAGGCAGAGGGGCCAACGCAATCATCAGATGGTGATTGCTCATCCCGAGCGCAAAAAAGAAGGCCGACCAAGCCAATCCGTTCGTCCACTGTGGTTCCCTGACCCACCGATAAAGAACCCAGATATAGAGCATCACCACCAAAACGTGGAGGCCGTACACCTCCGCAATCACCGCTTGGGACCACATCGAAACGCTGAAGGCCAAAGCCGCCCCCCAACCCACGGCGAGAATCTGTGCTACCCGATCTCTAACCCCAACCCAGCGCAAGGAATTACAAAGAATCAGTCCAACGATTCCTACGGCCAACGCGGTGGCGAATCCTGAAAAAAGATTTACCTCCCAGGCACCATTCCCAATGGGCAGAAGCCGAAAAAGATTCGCTCCAATCGTCCAAAGCGGATAGCCAGTGGGATGCGGTACGCCCACATGGACTGCCGCAGTTAAAAACTCGCCCGAATCCAGCAGACCGACATTCGGTTGCGCCGTGTAAAAGTAGACCGTTTGGGAAAGGAGCCAGGCACAGCCAGCCGCCACCCAATCGGCCCGTTCAAAAGGCCAAAACCAGCGCAACTTCTTTGGTAATAGGTCGCTCATGGGAAGATTCTTTTCACGGCGAGCTGCAATACGCGGCGGGCAGCCTCCAGAGCGATCGAGGTAGACATTTTTGAACTGCCTACGCGCCTTTCCGTGAAGATGATCGGCACCTCCTGAATTAGAAAGCCGTTTTGCCAGGCAAAGAAGTGAAGTTCCACCTGAAAGCCATATCCTTGCGAGGTAAATTGGCCCCAATTCAACCCTTCGAGCACACCTCGTCGGATTGCTTTGAAACCACTCGTGGGATCAGACATCGGCAATCCCGTGAGAAATCGCGCATACCATCCTCCAAATGTGCTGATCCAAAGCCGGCTTTGCGGCCAATTCAGAATCCGTATTCCATTTAAATAGCGAGATCCCACCGCCAAATCAGCTCCCTCGCCCAACGCCGAAATCAGGCGTGGCACATCAGCTGGATCGTGGGAGAGATCCGCATCCATCTCCACCACGGCGTCATATCCCCGCTTGAGGGCCCACTGGAAACCCTCTCGATAGGCCGAACCCAAACCGGCTTTCCCAGGTCGCTCCATGATATGGATTTTTTTACCAAAGTTAGGCGACTGTTTCACCTTGCTCGCCGTCCCATCGGGAGATGCATCATCCACTACCAGAATATCCGCCCCAGGTACTTTTTCCTGAACTTCGGCCAACACGTGCTCGATCATCTCCACCTCATTGTAGGTTGGAAGAATAATGAGAAACTTCTTAATTTTGGAAAGAGACCCTGGTCTTTTTGTTTCTCCCCTTCTACCGGCAGAATTTTCCAGCGTGGATTCGAAATCGAGTTCCTCTCCCTCCCACCACTTTTTCCAATTACTGGAAACAGGGGCAAATTGCATAATACTGGCACCTCCTAAAGTCACTACCCAACCCAACAGACCCAAGGACAAAAAAGCTGAAACCCAAAAAGGTGGCTCGAAAGATAACCTAGCCTCCCGTGCCCCCGGAGGGACACGAAATCCCTGCAGCGCCAGGGAGATCCTGTTCATTTCGATAGGTTGACCATCGATCCTGACTTTCCAGTCTGGGTGCCAAGCCTGGGTTAAGACGACCCAGTAAGGCTCCGTGGGTAGTGAAATGGAAATCGCATGGGAGCTTTCGCG
>LIBO01000150.1 GCA_001438005.1 Verrucomicrobia subdivision 6 bacterium BACL9 MAG-120507-bin52
GAGGGAGTTGCATATCAATTTGATGTGGGAGGTTTTGTAGGAGTGTTCCGAGGAAACTTGCGCGGGGACTTGTCCCACCCGAAAACCAAGCTTGCGACAGAGGTAGAGAAGTTCCACATCAAAAGCAAAACCCGCAAGCTTTTGCCGACTGAAGAGAGACTCGGCCGCCTGCCGAGAAAAACCCTTCAACCCTGCTTGGGTGTCGGGGTAGTCGAGCCCCAAAATGAAACAAGCGAGCCGATTGAAGCCCCAACCCAGAAAAACGCGTCGGGCGGGAAGTCCTCCTTGGGCTTGGGGCGCCATGGCGCGAGACCCAATGACCACATCATAAGTCTCTAATGCTTCGAGCAGCGGCCGAATATGGTCCAGGGAGTAAGCCAGATCCCCATCCATAAATATCAACCGCTCCTCGGGTGCCCCCCTAAACCCGTGACGTATCGCGTGACCTTTCCCGCCGTTCTGGCGGAGAATTTGAATTTCAACACTCGAAGTGGATGGGAGGGCCCTTCGCAAGAGTTCTCCCGAACCATCCCTCGATCCGTCGTCCACGAAGACAAGTTTCAGCTCCGGAAAACGGGTGGCCGCCTCCTTTGCCACCCCGGCAAGAGCGTCGACCAGCCCAGCTTCGTTATAAATCGGAACGACCAATCGGGTGGGGCGCGCAGCCTTCTTCACGGGCGGAGATGTTAAGCATCAGCCGAGGGGTGTTCACGATTAATTGTAGGGTTTAATGCCAAAATCCTGAACAGGTTACTAACCGAAGAGGGAGCGAAATAAGTTTCGTAGGGTGCGACTTTCGTATCGTGCGGTCCACCGCGCCAGCTCAAGGAGAGAATTGCCTGTCTGATTGATTCCGCGATGCATGGTGGATGCGGTTCGAAATCCTGCGTCCTGCACTAATTCGATGGTCTCCGAATTGTAGTCCCCAAAGGGATAGGCGAAGTGATCGATGCGCAGGCCAAATTGGTCTTCCAGCTTCTTTTTGCTGGCGTGGATTTCCTCCTTGGCTTGTGCGCGGGAAAGTTGGGAGAGGCGCGGGTGAGTGCAGGTGTGGGCCCCGATCCAGTTTCCGGCAGCCAGCCACTCGCGAACTTGCGCTTCGTCCATTAATGAATCCGCCTCGCCACCCTCGCGCGCTTCCCAATCGCTTCTTTTTCCAATTCGATCGGCCACGAGAAAGTTGATGGCCCGACACCCCGCCTCCTTCATCACGGGAAGAGCTGCTTCTAAATTATTGAGAAACCCATCATCGAAGGTGATGGCGATCGCTTTAGATTGATGGCGCTCCTCCGGAGAAACAAAGGAGAAACCCTCCGCGGCCAGCTCCTGAATTTGTTGACGAAAAAGGCTGGGCTCCAAATACAACCCCTTAATCCGCGCGTGCGGCGGTGGAGCGGCAATCTTGTGATAGCAAAGAATCGGAAATCCCGTCGAGAAACACCCCCGAAAGGGGGATAACCGTGAATAGTATTCTGGTAGAGCCATCATTTAGCTCCGCGTGTGTTTTACAAGGGTCCCTATTATCGCTGCCGCTACCTCATCCGCCGTGATTTTGGAGAGGCAAAGGGCGCGACCGCCCGAACAGCTGATCGCCGCAGTTTGGTTGCATGGACACTCTTGGACGATCGTCCGGTGGGACTCGCCCCGCGGAGCCCAACCCAGACGACCGGCCGATTCGCGAAAAAGCGAAACGGTCGGCTTGCCGGCCGCCATGGCTAAGTGCAACACCCCGGAATCAAGACCTACGTGGATTTCGCCTGCTTGCACTAGAGCCAGGATACGCGAGATCGGCTGGCGCTGAGAGATGATCTTGAGGCGTTCATCTTTAACCAAAGAGGCTAGATCATTCAGTCGAGCGATCTCCCGTTCCGAGCCCGCACCAGTGACGATTACCTGAAGGCGGGGAGAGTCTTGCCAAACTTTTTTTAAAGCCCTAGCCCATAGATCGATTGGCCACTCGTTCAGGGGGGAGCTGGCCGCACTGATCGAAAGGTGCAGGGCAGGCCCTTGGACAACGGTGCTGGCCCACCGCGTACTTTCGGCTGGGACTTGCCACGACCATCCAGGATTCGCGCCCGTCCAGCCCAGTTCTTTTAAAATCGAGAGCCGTTGTTCAAAAACAGTCTCGGACCGATCCCGCGAAGAAATGATTTGCGTCAATCTCAACCGAGAAAGCCATGAGCTAGGCCCGCTCTGGTGGGCGATCCGCTGGCGGGCCGCGCTCCAACCCGTGCAAAACAGATTTCGCTCCGACCCGACAAAAGACAACGCCACATCGTACGACTGGGCTCGAATCGACCGCAGAGTGCCCAGGTTTTTCCAGGGCGCAGGGCTGGGTTTGGCTAATGGAACCACCCAGACCCGCTTGACCTCGGGAACCATCTCAAGCAGCTCCGCCCCAACGGCGGTGGTCATGACCTCCACTTCCGCTCCGCCCATGGCTAAAGCACGGATGGCGGGAATGGAGTGCACGGTGTCCCCGAGAAATCCGAGATCGACCACAAGAATCTTTTTCCAGGCGGGAAGGGGCATGGGTTGAGTTTCGGTCAGGTCAGGGAAAATGGCCAACCCAGAAACGCCGTCTTGGACGAAAAAGGAAAATCGAACAAGATAGATTGATGGTCACTCCACCCCTCCCTTTTGTCTTTGAGCATGCGAGTAATCTTAAGGCGGATCCCAACCAAGTTTTTGCCTTCCACCTGGAGCCCAAAAACATTTCCCTCGTCTCCCCGAGCTGGATCCGCGTCCTTTCTTTGGAATCGCCGGAACGAGTTGCGGTTGGATCGAAAATTCAATTGCGGGTCCTGTCGATGGGCATCCCCCAATCGTGGGAAGTCACCATTCAAGAGGTGGAGAGCTTTTCGGGCAACCCCGGTCGGGCACACATTTTGGACGTTGCCCAGAAAAGTCCGTTCCCGCTTTGGCGACATCGGCATGAATTTTGGGCCGCCCCCGACGGAAGCACTGGGCTGGTCGATCGAATCGAATTCTTACCTCCGGGCGGATTTTTAGGAAAACTAGCCCTCCCGATCATCTATTGCTTTTTTGGCATTCTTTTTCGCGCGCGCCACGAGGCCACGAAAAAGGTCTTCGCGTCGCGCCAAGGCTAACGAGTCAGATGTTCGACGGGGCCGATGGAGGCCCAATCGACGGCCACGCTTTGCTTGAGGAATGTTTTGTGGCTGACGAAGCTAACCTTTCCCGTTCGCACCCCATGCTCATGGACGAGGCGAGTCGCTTTGACGTCGTAGCAGCAGTACTCTACTACCTGTCTCTGTTTTCCCTCCCTCCACCACTGAATGGCTTCCATGCCGG
>LIBO01000151.1 GCA_001438005.1 Verrucomicrobia subdivision 6 bacterium BACL9 MAG-120507-bin52
CTACGGGATCGAAGCCCTGAGCCGCGGCGCCCAATCCGCCCTTTTTATCGAACAAAACACCCGCACCGCCGATGCCCTGCGCGAAAACCTAACCTCTCTCCACTACTCCTTTCCTGTCCTTGCCACCGCCGTAGAAAATTGGCTCCCCCAAGCTACTGGCCTGTTCGACCTCATCTTTCTCGACCCGCCCTACGACCAAACCGGGGCCGAACTCTCCCAATGGAAAGTCATTCAAGGCCTCGAACGTCTTCTCGCCCCAGGCGGACACATCGTTTGGGAACACCACACCTCCTCCAAGTGGTCCCCAGCCGAACCCCTCCAACAGGTTTGGCACCGCACCTATGGCCGCAGCTCCGTCTCTTTTCTCGCCGCGCCAGACCTGCGTTGACGCTTCTGCCCGCCTTCGCTACCTTCGACCACTTATGGCCAATAAAAAAATTGCGATCAATGGGTTCGGACGAATTGGGAGACTTGTTTTTCGGGCTCTTTGCCAACAAGGCCTCCTCGGTAAAAAATTTGATGTGGTCGCGATCAATGACCTCGTTCCCGCCGACAACCTCGCCTATCTCGTCAAATACGACTCCACCCAGGGCCGCTTCCACCTCGACGTCTCCAGCGCCAAATCCTCTCCCTCTGTCCCCGAAGACGACGTCCTCGTCGTCGATGGCCATAAAATCAAATGTCTCGCCGTCAAAGAAGGGCCCACCGCTCTACCTTGGAAAGATCTCGGAATCGACTACGTCATTGAATCCACCGGCCTCTTTACCGAAGCGGACAAAGCCAAAGGCCATATCACCGCCGGGTGCAAAAAAGTCATCATCTCGGCTCCCGCCAAAGGCGAGGACATCACCGTGGTCATGGGCGTGAACCACGACAAGTACGACCACGCCAAACACCACATCATCTCCAACGCCTCTTGCACTACCAACTGTCTTGCTCCCCTCGTCCATGTCCTTCTCAAAGAAGGTTTCGGCGTGGAGGAAGGTCTCATGACCACCGTCCACAGCTACACCGCCACCCAAAAAACGGTCGATGGCCCTTCTCGCAAAGATTGGAAAGGCGGCCGCTCCGCCGCCATCAACATCATCCCCTCCACCACCGGCGCCGCCAAAGCGGTCGGCCTCGTCTGCCCCGAAGTCCAAGGAAAACTCACCGGTATGTCCTTCCGTGTCCCGACGCCGACGGTCAGCGTGGTGGATTTAACGGTTCGAACAACCAAAGACACCTCTTACGCCGAAATTTGCCAAGCCATGAAAAAAGCCTCCGAAACCTACTTGAAAGGCATCCTCGAATACACCTCGGACGAAGTGGTCTCAACCGATTTCATTCACAGCCAATACTCCAGCATCTTCGACGCCACTTCCGGCATCGGCCTCAATCAAAGATTTTTCAAGCTGGTCAGCTGGTACGATAACGAGTGGGGCTACAGCAACCGCTGCGTCGATCTTCTCCGCCATATCGCAGGCTGATCTCCGTGCCCAAGCTCACTGTTCAAGCTCTCAACCCCAAGGGTCAGCCGGTTTTCGTCCGGGTCGATTTCAATGTCCCCTTGGAACCTTCCCCCGAAGGACCTCGCATCTCGGACGATACCCGAATCCAAGAAACCCTTCCCACTCTCCAACTCCTTCTCGAAAAGGGCGCCTCCCTAATTCTCGCTAGCCATCTCGGTCGGCCCAAGGGCAAGCCCGAGGAAAAGTACTCCCTCCGTCCCATCGCCGCCTACTTGGCAAAGAAACTTCATCGCCCCGTTCACTTTGCCTCCGACTGCGTCGGTCCCGAAGCCGACCAAGCGCGCGCCTCCCTCAAACCCGGCGAAATACTTCTCCTCGAAAATGTCCGCTTCCATGCCGAAGAAGAAAAGAACGATCCTGCCTTCGCTCAAAAACTTCTCGGTACCGCCAAGATTTACGTCAACGATGCCTTCGGCTCCGCCCACCGCGCCCACGCCTCGACCGAGGGCTGCGCCCGTCTCGCCACCCAAGCCGCCGCCGGACTCCTCATGGAGAAAGAACTCCGCTATCTCGGATCGGAACTCTCCCAGCCGAAACCCCCTTTTCTCGTCATCTTGGGCGGTGCCAAGGTGGGCGATAAGATCGGCGTCCTCCGCGCGCTGCTCGAAAAAGCCAACACCATTTTGATCGGGGGTGGCATGAGCTACACCTTTCGCCTCGCCCAAGGCCGAAAAATTGGCCGGTCCCTCTGCGAACCGGATAAGGTCGAACTGGCCAAATCCATTCTCGCGGAGGCCGAAAAACGCGGGGTTCGCCTTCTTCTCCCCGAGGACACCCTGATCGTCGAGAAACTCGATTTTGCCGGACGCACCGTCTCTCCCGGAAAATTTACCCAACCCGGGGCAGACATTCCCGACGGCTGGGAGGGCGTCGATATCGGCCCCCAAGCCCGCGCCACCTACGCCCAAGAGATCTCCACCGCCTCGACCATTCTTTGGAATGGCCCGATGGGAGTATTCGAAATCCCCGCCTGCGCCGAGGGCACCTTTGCCATCGCCCAAGCCGTCGCCGCCAATCAGAAGGCCGTCTCCATTATCGGGGGCGGCGATTCGGTCAAAGCCGTCAAAAAAGCGGGTGTGGCTAACCAGGTAACCTTTATCTCCACCGGGGGCGGTGCTTCCCTCGAATTCCTGGAGGGCAAAAACCTTCCCGGCGTCGCTGCCCTGCAGGACCTGCCATGAGTAAAGCGAAACCAGCTGCCCCTCGGCGTCCACTCATCGCCGGAAATTGGAAGATGCACCGCACCGCCTCTGATACCCGCACTCTGATCGAGGACATCGTCAAGCGGGTACATCGCGTGGCCTACGCCGACATTGTTGTCTGCCCTCCCTTCACCTCCCTGCCGGCAGCTCACGAAACGCTCGGTCGCCACAGCATCATCGCCCTCGGCGCGCAAACCATGCACTCCGCCAAGGAAGGGGCCTTTACCGGCGAAATTTCCGGACCCATGCTGCGCGAATTCGGTGTGCGTTATGTGATCCTGGGCCACTCGGAACGCCGACAGTATGACCATGAGACCGACGCCAAAGTCGCCGCCAAAGCCATCGCCGCCGTTCATTTTCATCTGCGCCCCATCGTCTGCGTCGGCGAAACTTTAACCCAGCGGGAAGCCAACGAAACCGCCTCAATCATCGAAACCCAAGTCCGCTCCTCCTTGGCCGGATTCCCGCCCGACCAGCTCGAGGAGCTGGTCATCGCCTACGAGCCGGTCTGGGCCATCGGCACCGGCAAGGTAGCCACCCCCAAACAAGCCAACGATGTCCATCAGCAGATTCGAAAGCTCCTTGTCTCTCTCTTTGG
>LIBO01000152.1 GCA_001438005.1 Verrucomicrobia subdivision 6 bacterium BACL9 MAG-120507-bin52
GGACACTGCCACCCAGAGGTGATCGCCGCGGTCGATGAGCAGAACCATCTCCTCCAACATACCTCCACCATTTATCTTCACCCGGGCATCGCCCAGTACGGGAAAGAACTGGCCGACTGCATGCCCGGAGAACTTAAGGTCTGTTACTTCGTCAACTCTGGCTCGGAAGCTAACGAACTCGCTCTCCTCCTGGCCCGTGCCTACACAGGCAATTACGATATCATTGCTCTGCGTAACTCATACCATGGCGGTACTTCCGCCACGATGGGCATCACCTCCCACCACACTTGGAAATACAACGTCCCGCATTCATTCGGGGTCCAGTTTGCTCGTGCCCCCTACCCGTACCGCGGTCCTTGGGCCGCCACCGATCCAAACGCCGGGAAAAACTACGCCGCCGATGTGGAGGAGTTGATCCGCTTCGCCTCCCCGGGAAAGATCGCTGGTTTCATCGCGGAATCCATCCAAGGCGTAGGTGGAGCAGTTGTTTTCCCTGACGGCTATTTAACAGAAGCCTACAAACATGTCCGCGCAGCGGGTGGAGTATGTATCGCCGACGAGGTGCAAGCGGGATTCGGCCGCACCGGCAAGTCCTTCTGGGGATTCCAAAACCAGGGCGTCCAACCCGATATCGTGGTCATGGCCAAGAGCATCGGGAACGGAGCGCCACTCGCCGCTGTTGTCACTACTCACAAGATCGCTGAAACCCTCTCTCAACGGATCCACTTCAACACCTACGGGGGGAACCCCGTTTCTGTTGCCCAAGGGCGGGCCACCCTGAAAATCATCCGACGGGACAACCTTCAGCAACGCTGCGCCGTGATGGGTGACCGCCTGCTGGCCGGGCTTCGTAAGCTTCAGGAAAAACACGAGGCCATCGGGGAAGTTCGCGGTATGGGTCTGATGATCGGCGTAGAAGCCGTAAAAGATCGAAAGAGCAAAGAGCCGAACCGGGATTTCATCGCCGAGGTCCTGGAGCAGGCTCGGGAACGTGGCCTGCTCATCGGAAAAGGTGGCCTATTTGGAAATGTCCTGCGCATTAAACCCCCCATGTGCATCACAGAAGCCGATGCCGATTTCATGCTCGCTGTCCTCGACGAATCCTTCGCCGCAGCGAAAAAATAAGATCTCTAGGTAGGGCGGGATGGCTGTCATCCTACCTTGGCAACGGGTTCAGCTTGAAATCTTCAGATGCGCCCCCTTTGCCTTCCTTAACACCTGTAAAATCTCCGCCATCACACTCACTGCAATCTCCGCAGGTGTATCCGACCCGATATCCAATCCAATCGGTGCATAGACACGATCGAGTTGCTCCTTCCTCACCCCTTGAACCTTCAGTTCATCATACACCTGCAAAACTTTCTTTCGGCTTCCAATCATTCCTAAATAACCCACGTCCCTTATCTTTATCGCCTCCTCCAAAGCGTCGCGATCGATCATGAAGTTCCGGCTCACCAGAACGATAGCATCCTCACCCGACCAGTGCTGACTTCGGATCACCGTTTGAGGTGATTGCTCCGTGACCCTCCGATGCACCCCCGGACACGCCTCGGTCCACTCCTTACGGTCGTCAACCACCGTCACATGAAAACCACAAACCGCCGCAAGCTGGGCAATCGCCTGGGCACAGTGTCCAGCCCCCACCAACAACAGCACGGGGGCCCTCTTGTGGGGCTCAAACCACAGAGTCACCTCACCTCCGCAGATCGCCCCAAAGGATTCGGTCTCCCCCTCACGCAACGGATATTTCTTTAAAAGATTTTGCCCATCCTTCAACCGCTCCTTCGCCTCCCCAATCACCAAAGATTCAAATTTTCCCCCACCCACCGTCCCGCTAATCGAACCATCACGAAAAACAATCATCTTCGCTCCAGGATGTCGTGGAACCGATCCCTGTGTCTGAACAACCGTCACTACCACATAGGGTTGCCCAGAGGCTCGGGCTTCCTGAAAATCGGAAATAAAGTCGGAGGCCATCCGCCTCAGCTCCTGCGGATTACGGCCTCGATTTGCCCATGAGGCTCATCTGTCGCCGTAAAGATGATGTTGGGATTCTCCATCCCAAACGGCTTTAGGTTGAATAGATGATAATGTTTATTCGGCATAGACAACGAGACCTCGGAAATCTCCGGAAAGGCTTTCAGTGCCGCTTCCCCCATCTCAAACATCGTGGTCTGTACGGAGGGGCTGAACCGCTCCAGAAATGGTGTCATCATCGCTTCTAGGATCTTGCGATTGGTAACCGTGTAATCTTTTGGCTCTTTCGCCCATTTCCAACCCGCCGTAGCTGCTGTTGCAAAGATCCGATCTTGGGTCTCTGGCAGGGTCGTGAACTTGCACTTGGGATATCCCTCAAACCCCGACTGGCTGGATTTCATAATCAACCAATCCCGCACGCCTGACTCCACCGCCACCTCTTTTGCCCCTTGGATGTGCCCTGCCTTCACCCACGGAAGGGGGGACCCCGGGGCGGTAAAGGAGTGATCATGGTTAAGCAACCGTTCCCACACCCGTTGAGTTAACTCCACCGAGGCTTTTTTCACCTGCGGATATTGGCTGGTGAAATGTTTGGCCAGATGTACGGCGAACTTTTCCACCTCTAGGGTTAGGTGATCTTTGGCAAGAACATGAACCGTATTTTTCACGGTATCGGTCGCTACCACCTTGGAATTGTCTCCTGATGTGTAGGAGCTCTCAAAGTCCCCTTCCAATAAAACTTCGGCGCTGATCTCCACCACCGTGTGGCGTTTTCCGTCACGGAGGATCTTGACCACGCGGATGCGTGATTTCCCATAGCGATGACTGGATAGTTTGGCTCCCATATAAACGACGAAGGGGTATCCTATCCCTTGATGAGCCCTACAGGCAACGCCTCCGCCCACGCCCGTTTCATGCGCCGAGCGATTGAACTGGGTAGGATCAGTGGTCTGGTAAAAAAGACAGGCGGTCCATTCGGGGCGGTTGTGGTCAAAAATGGCCAAATTGTCGGCGAAGGATCCAACCGTGTCTTATCCACTCGCGATCCCAGCGCCCATGGCGAGATCGTCGCCATTCGTGAAGCCTGCCGTCGGCTCCGTACCCACGATCTCTCCGGCTGCATTCTCTACACCAGCGCCGAGTGCTGTGGCATGTGCTACTCCGCCTCCTTTTGGGCCCGTATCAGCCGAATCTACTATGCCGCTACACATGCCGATGCTCTCCGCTATGGGGATTTCGACGACACTCCACTCGAAAAACAGCTTCGCCGCCGCTCACCACACCGCCAACCGCGTTGCGTCCCCCTGCTTCGTAACGAGGCA
>LIBO01000153.1 GCA_001438005.1 Verrucomicrobia subdivision 6 bacterium BACL9 MAG-120507-bin52
TGTATTTTACCGGTGAGTCAGCAGGGGATGAGTCGGGTTCTGGGGTTGCGGCATCGGGCGGCGCTGGGATTGAGTGAGGAGAGTGATGCGGTGGTGCTGGTGTTATCGGAGGAGACGGGAGAGTTGACCTTATGCCGGCAGGGGAAGATGGAGAGGCCGCTGGAGATTAATCTGCTGCGGCAGAAGTTGACTGAGCTTTTGGTGGGTGGGGAGGGGGTGTCGTGGGGTGGGGGATTGCTTCGAGGTTTTGTGCGGCCGACGGGGGGGCCGGGTGCGTTGGGGAGACGAGTGGTGCGGATCGGGATTTGCATGGTGTTGGCGGTGGGGGTGTGGGGGATTTTGGGGGTGTTGGTAGCGGGGATGCGGGCGGGGGGGAGATAGGTGGAGAGGAGGTGGTTTGGGACGGATGGGGTGAGGGGGCGGGTCGGGACGGAGCCGATGACGGTGGATTTTGTTTGGGCGTTGGGCAGAGCGGCGGGAAATTTTTTTGCCAAGAAAAGCCCCCAGGGGCGAGTGATGGTGGCCCGGGATACGAGGGAGTCGGGACCGCAGCTTGAGGCGGCACTCTGTGCGGGATTGAGAGAGGCGGGGATGGAGGTTGAATCGGTGGGTGTCTTGCCCAGCGGGGCGTTGGCGATGTTGGTGCAGGAAACGGGGGCATGTGCGGGAGCAATTTTGAGTGCATCGCACAACCCGGCGAGTGACAACGGGGTGAAATTTTGTGGATCGGATGGGGCGAAGTTATCGGAACAGTCGGAGAGGGAGATGGAGAGGGGATTGGACTTAACCCAGGCTACGCCCGCGTTGAAGATTGCGGGGGCTCCAGATTTTACCTGCACGGCAGAGGCTTTCGATCTGTATCAGGGTCGTTTGCGGAAGGCGTTTGGGAGTGGACCTTTTTTAAAGGGGATTCGAATGGTAGTGGATGTGGGGCATGGGGCGGCTTGGTATACCACTCCGAAGATTTTGAGGGAAATGGGGGCAGAGGTGGAGGTGATGTCGGCTCAACCGGATGGGAAAAATATCAATGAGCAGTGTGGATCGGAACACCCAGAGAAGCTGATTGAGGCGGTGAAGCGGAGAAAGGGATGGCTTGGGTTGGCCCATGACGGGGATGCGGATCGCATAGTCTTCATTGATGAGGAGGGGGAGAGGGTAGATGGGGATGAGCTGATTGGAATGGTCGCGTTGGATGCGATGGAGCGCGGTAAGTTGTCCGGAAAGACCGTGGTGGTTACCCAGATGAGCAATTTGGGATTGGATGAGATGATTATGACTCATGGAGGGAAGGTGGTGCGAACGGCGATCGGGGATCGGGCGGTGGCGGAGGCGATGCGACAGGGGGGATATGGGGTGGGTGGGGAACAGTCGGGCCATCTCCTGTTTCACGATGTATCGCCGGCGGGGGATGGTTTACTTTCGGCACTGAAAGTGCTGGATCGTGTGCAGCGGAAGGGGGCAAGAGTTGCCGATTTGCGGAAGGGGATGAGGCGGTATCCCCAGAAGCTGACCAATCTCAAGGTTCGGCATAAACCGGCCTGGGAGAGTATTCCGGCGGTGTCGGGTGCGGTGCGGGGAGTGGAGAAGGAGCTTGGGAAAAAGGGGAGGATTTTGCTGCGATATTCGGGCACGGAGAACCTCATGCGACTGCTTGTCGAAGCGGACAAAATGGATACGATCGATTGCGTTGTGGGAAAGCTGATGCCGATCCTGCAGGAACATCTGGGAGAAAAATAACGATGAGCACAAATGCGTTAGAGCAGTTGAAGAAGCTGACCACGGTGGTGGCAGACACGGGGGATTTTGCCTCCATGAAGGAGTACGCGCCGCAAGATGCGACGACGAATCCGACTTTGATTGAGAAGGCGACGGAAATGCCAGCCTATCAGGCTTTGCTGGAGAAAGCGGTGGCAGAGGGTAAGGGCGGATCGGGAGCAAAGGAGGATCAGGCCAAAGCAATTATCGATCGGCTGCTAATCCTCTTTGGGTGTGAGATTTTGAAAATTGTGCCCGGTCGGGTTTCGACCGAGGTGGATGCGAGGCTCTCCTTTGATGTCGAGGCAACGGTGGCGAAAGCGCGGCACTTGATCGGCATGTACCAGGCGGTCGGAATCGATCGGGAAAGAATTTTAATCAAGATTGCGGCCACGTGGGAGGGGGCGCAGGCGGCGAAGATCGTCCAGAAGGAGGGAATTCAGTGTAATTTGACTTTGATGTTCTCGTTACCGCAAGCGGTGGCCTGTGCGGAGGCGGGGGCGCGATTGATTTCTCCTTTTGTCGGGCGAATTTACGACTGGTTCAAGAAGAGCACAGGGAAGGAGTATGTGGGGGCGGAGGATCCTGGGGTGAAGTCGGTCAAACAGATCTACGCGTATTATAAAAAATTCGGTTATCCGACACAAGTGATGGGGGCCAGTTTCAGGAATATGGGTCAGATTCTGGAGTTAGCCGGATGTGATCTCCTGACGATTAGCCCGAACTTGTTGGCTGAATTAAAGGGGTCGACGGTCGCTGTGCCAAAAAAATTGGATGTGGAGACAGCCAAGAAAGATCCTATGACCAAACTTCCGCTGGACGAAAAGAGCTTCCGCTTCCTTCTGAACGAGGACGCAATGGCGACGGAGAAGCTGGCGGAGGGGATTCGGCTATTTTCGGCAGATATCGTGAAGTTGGAAAAGAAGATCCTAGCCAAGATTTAAGGGGTAGCGAAAGCGACCTACGACCCCGTGGGTTCGTGAGTCAGGATTTGGCGCAGGACGTAGGAAAGGATGCCGCCGTGAAGGTAGTATTCGACTTCAACGGGGGTGTCGAGGCGACTGAGAATGGGGGTTTTTTCATTTGATCCGTTTTGCCGTTGGATCAGTAAGGTGAGTTTTTCTTGGGGCTTGGGAGGTTGGCTGAGCCCTTCGATCGAAAACGTTTCCGTCCCATCCAGTTTCAGGGTTTGCGCGGTGACTCCCTCGGGAAAGGTGCAGGGGAGGACTCCCATACCGACCAAGTTGGAGCGGTGGATCCGCTCAAAACTTTCGGCGATGACGGCACGGACACCCAGCAGGCGAGTCCCTTTGGCTGCCCAGTCGCGAGAGCTACCGGTGCCATACTCTTTTCCAGCCAGAATGATGAGAGGAACTTTGGCTTCTCGGTAGGCAACGGCGGCGTCGTAAATCGAGATGGGTGGGTGCGTGGCATCGAGGAGATTCAAAGTCACTCCGCCCTCGACTCCTGGAACCATCAGATTTTTGATGCGAACATTGGCGAAGGTGCCTCGGGTCATGACGCGATCGTTGCCCCGGCGTGC
>LIBO01000154.1 GCA_001438005.1 Verrucomicrobia subdivision 6 bacterium BACL9 MAG-120507-bin52
GAGGATCGTGCTCATTCGTTGTTTTCCCGCAGAAGTTGGTAGACCTCGCGACTCGCCAGACGCCAAGAGGGAATGAGGGCGCCGAGTCCGGCCACCAGAGAGCCAAGCAGGAGGCTGAGCCAGGCGGCAAAAATTTGGGAGGAGATAGAAGGGAGTTCGAAGGTGATACCACGGGAAGTGAGAAGATAACCGAAGGTTCGGACGAAGACCGATAGGCCGATCGCGCCGAGGAGAACTCCGAAAAGCGCGCCGAGGAAAGCGCAAAGAGCGGCTTCCATCGATAGCCATAAGGAGAGCCCGACTCGGGAAAGGCCCATGGCGAGGAGTAATCCGAGCTCCGCTTTGCGTTCGGCGACAATTCCGGCGTAGACAACCATGATCAGGAGTCCGGCCATTCCTAGGCCAACGAGGGGGAACGCGATCGAGCCAGCAAGGATGGTTCGGATCGATTGGCGGACCTGAATCCCGAGTCCGGAGCCGCTAATGATCTGAACTTCAGGGACAGAGGAGAGGGCGAAGCGGACATGACCCGCCCCTGCGCCCGGCGACAAGCGGAGGAGAAGGGCGGAGGGGGCACCCGTCATCGAGGAAGTTCCGAAGGTTTGGATTCCGTGGGATTTGGCCTCATGGGCAAGTTCATTCACGGTGGAAAAAGAGGCAAAGACCGATCGTTCGGTGGGGCCGACACCCGTTCGCTCAAGTTTTCCCCAGACGAGCAAACTCTGGCCAAAGAAATTGATGGTTGAGCCCAGAGGTTCTGGGCGACGTCCCCCGACCAAGACATCGTTTTGGGAAAAGGGGCGGGGCAGGTGTTCTCGAATCCAGGGTTGTAAGGTGAAATCGGTCGAAGGATCGAAAGCGATCAGATCGGTTTCGCCATGGCCTTCATCCGAGGGAATGGAAAAGTGGCGTTGGGGGGAGATTTTTTCCAAGCCGGGGAGAGATTCGATTCGTTGAAAAACCGATGGGTCGAGCTGAGGGGCATTGGGTTCCCCGGCCAGAAGGGCGGCGGTGAGGTTGTGGGTGATTCCTTTGGGGAGGATGAGGAGATCCGCTCCCAAACGATCGAGGGAGGTTTCGAGGCCACGGCGAATCGAATCGCGGACGACCAAAGTGAGAAAGATCGAAGCGGAACCGATGGCGACGGCGAGGGCCAGAAGGAGGTAGCGGCCAGGACTTCGTCGGGTCTCTTGCAGGAGGAGGCGAAACGCCAGCGAGAGAAGGCGGTATCGGTGAAGCAGATGGGTTAGACCGTGCAGCTACGACTGTATTTCATTTCTTCCACCTTGGAAGGAACGATGACGCAGTCGTGGTGTCCGCCGAAGTTGGGCATGTAGCCGACCTGTTCGAGGGTGTCCTGGCGAAAGACAAAGGCACCGGATTCCATGCGTTGGAATCCCGAAAAGATCACCAAGGCATATTTGCCGTCATAGGTGGTGGCGGTGGTCTGGGTATCAACGCCGACATTGCGGAACTTTTTGATAACTTTCCAATCCTTGGTGCTCACGACATAAACATCTGACTTCATCGGCTTTGGTCGAAGGACGGTGAAGAAGCATTTGGAACCATCGATGGAGAAATTAACGTGGAAAGGGGATGGGTATTCGCCCTGCCACTCCTTATCCTTGACGAAAGTGATCCTTTTCCATGCTCGGGGATCGTCGCTGGAGGTGTCGAATACGGCAACGTTGTTGGCGCGGAGATTGTTCATCATCACCAGGTGATTCCCGGAAGGGTTGAAGCCGGTCTCGTGGATGGGGTTCCCGACTGAGGGAAGGGTCACCTCCCAAGTGTCTGGGCTGTTGGAGACTTTTTTCACGGGCCAGTTATCGGCGAGACCTTCATTGGCCATCACGTAGCAAACGGGCTCCATGGAGGTACGGTCGATAATAAAACCGCCTCCGCACATGCGAAGACCGGCGATGGAGTAGCGGTTGCGCGGGTCGTGCAGGCAAAAATCCAGACCCGTCAGGGTGTGGGGGCTTGCCCCGGGAGTTTGACCTTTCTCGACCAGGAGTTCGGCCATGGGAGCCATCTCGTAGTTCAGTTTGTTTCCCTTGGTCCCGTAGTAGTCGTATTTCCCGTCTTTTCCCGGGGCCAGTTTGATGAGACGAATGGTTCCCCCCTTCGTCCAAGTTTCGGCCAGAACCTTCGAGTTCGGCACCCAATCGCCCCGGAAGGCGGTGAGGACTTTCGTTTTGTCCTGGCCGCGGGCACGGGAGAAAAACCCCACGACATCCTTTTGACCGTCGGCGCAGGCAAAGCCCTGGCCATCTGGGAAAGGGACCGTATGAACGCCTAAACCCACTCCCGTTGTTTCGGAAACATCCTCGAGGAGTTCCATCTGATTCGATTTTCCATCGTAGCCGACGCGGTAGATGTGGTTTCCCATTCCGTATTGGTCGAGCATGCCGTGCTCTTTGATCTTGGTTTTGAGGCCGTACATCAGGACATTATCGCCCCCTTGGGTGGAGTTAATAAATTCAAAGCCTTTATAGGGGTCTCCGCTATCGGCATAGAAAGCGGCTAAATGGTGGGAGATCGGGCAGGAGTCCCCGTAGTTCCAGTAGGAGATCCAAGCGAGGGTTTTTTGGGTTCCCAAATCGACGGCATGGGTTCCCCCGCCCAGCTTTTGTGGGGTGAGGTAGATGTATTTTCCGAGCGACTCGCGAATGCCTTGGTAGACGGCATCTTCGATCAGGATCCCGTCTTCTTTTTTGGCGGCAAAGGAGGTGCCCGGGAGGTAGCGGGTGAGGCCGGCACCGGTCAGGCCAGCTAAGCCAGCAAATCCGTACGAAAAGAAGCGACGGCGACTGATTTTTTCCAGGTGGGCCTTCGACATAGGATCAATTTGTGTTTTGGAAGTATAAGATCAAGAGTTAAAGTCGTCCGGCGATTCGGATATTTTCGAAGTGTCTTATTGGCGAAAAAAGAGGTGGGTGGAGAGGTAGTAAAGTTTTCCGGCTTGAAGGTGGAAGGATTCGGGGACAAGGCTGACTTGGACTTTGGGGTTGGTGTCCTGCTTTTGGCCGAGGAGTCGGAAAAGTCGGCTGAAGTGGAAGGGGGCGTTGTAGCGAATGACGGGAGCGTTCTCAGGGAGCTTGGCAATTTCACGGGCATCGGCGATGGCGTCCTGCAGATATCCCGTGGCATCGATTAATTTTAGATCAAAGGCCTGCTTTCCTGAAACAATCCGGCCATCCGCCACCTCGGTGGGTAATTTCTGGTCAGGAAAATCACGTTCGGTCACGACGATGGAGGAGAACTTTTCGAACGTCTCCGC
>LIBO01000155.1 GCA_001438005.1 Verrucomicrobia subdivision 6 bacterium BACL9 MAG-120507-bin52
ACGCAGCGAAGCAAGCGAGAGAGTTCCATCCGCCGGAGGCGAAAAGGGATTGGACCATGCGCATGGAGTGTTTGCTGGTGAGAAAAATTCGCTTTTGGCACAGTTTTGATTAAGTTGAATCTATGAAATCTGAGTTTACCGCTATTATTGAATCAGCCCCTGAAGGTGGTTTCTGGGCCATCTGCCCAGAGGTGCCAGGCGCAAATGGCCAAGGCGAAACGGTTGAGGAAACTAAGCAAAGTTTGATCCAGGCTATCGAACTCATTTTGGAAGATCGTCGAAGTGATGTAACGCGAGGACTTCCCGCAGACGCGATCCAAGAGAAGATCTTGGTGGGATGAAGAGGCGCGACCTCGAGCGCCGTTTGAGAATTGCCGGTTGTTTTCTTAAGAGGGAGGGAGGTAGCCACTCCATTTGGATGAATCCCAAGAATGGCACGACAGAAGCGGTGCCGCGGCATAATGAAATCAAAGAGCCGCTTGCCAAAAGAATTCTCAAGCGACTGAGTGCGGAGTGAGAAGATTCAGGCGTTTCAGATGTCCTCGTGGGAAAAGATGAGAAGGCAGTTGGCGTTTCAGAATTGCGAACAGGTTGGTCGGTCACGCTTGACGATTTTTGCCAAATCGGTGAAGTAGTCTACTTGAAGGCTACGACTCCTCTTTCTCCCCCGAGCCGGGCTGAGCGGGTGCTGATCCTTGATTTTGGGTCTCAGTATACTCAGGTCATTGCCAGACGAATCCGGGAGGCGTCCGTTTTTTCGGAAATCGTTCCGCATACGATTTCGGCTCGGGAGGTGATGGCGCTTCAGCCCAAAGGAATTATTTTGAGTGGAGGCCCGGCCAGTGTCTACAGCCCAAAGGCGCCGAAGATGGATCGGAAGATTTTTCACCTGGGAATACCGTTGTTGGGAATTTGCTACGGAATGCAGCTTCTGGTGAAGGAGTTTGGCGGGGAGGTGGCGAGAGGAGCGAGGCGGGAGTACGGCCGGGGCACCCTGCAAAGAAAGCGGGC
Source organism: Verrucomicrobia subdivision 6 bacterium BACL9 MAG-120507-bin52 (assembly GCA_001438005.1). Taxonomy (GTDB): domain Bacteria; phylum Verrucomicrobiota; class Verrucomicrobiia; order Methylacidiphilales; family Verrucolacustridaceae; genus Verrucolacustris. Next base: position 1,012 of record LIBO01000155.1, read on the forward strand.
GTGCCCTTTGCTGGATCAACTGCCTGCCCGTCTGGAAATTTGGAACAGTCACGGCGATCGGGTGACGCGTTTGCCGAGGGGGTTTCAGTCGGTCGCGACGACGGAGAACAGTCCCTACGCGGTGGTGCGCAAGGGCGAGATTTATGGGCTGCAATTCCATCCGGAGGTCTCTCACACCCCCAAAGGACAGCAGATTCTGGGAAACTTTTTGAAAAAGATCTGCGGGTGTCGGGGAACGTGGACGATGGGCTCGTTCCTTAAGCGGGCAATTACCGATGTCCGGCAGCAGGTGGGAAATGGGCGGGTCATCCTCGGATTAAGCGGCGGGGTGGATTCGAGTGTGGCGGCGGCCCTGCTGCACCGTGCGATCGGCAACAAGCTACGATGTATTTTTGTCGATAATGGGTTGTTGCGAAAGGGGGAGGTGGAAAGCGTTGGGCGCATCTTTGGCAAACACCGGCACTTCAATCTCACGGTGATCGATGCGAGGAAGAGATTCCTGCGCAGGCTGCGTGGGGTGGCCGATCCGGAGAAGAAAAGGAAGATCATCGGACGGGAGTTCATTCACGTTTTTAACGAAGCGTCGAAGAAGGTGGGCCGGGGAGCACAATTTCTGGCGCAAGGAACCCTGTATCCAGATGTAATCGAAAGTGTGCCGATTGCGGGCAATCCTGCCTCCCTGATCAAGAGCCACCACAATGTCGGGGGATTGCCCAAGAGGATGAAACTCGGGTTGGTCGAGCCGTTGCGGCAACTTTTTAAAGATGAAGTCCGGAAAGTCGGTGCGGTCTTGGGTTTGCCGAAAGAGATGGTTTGGCGGCAGCCGTTTCCGGGGCCGGGGCTGGCGGTGCGCTGTTTAGGGGCGATTGAGGAGAAGAAGCTGTCGATCCTGCGGGAGGCGGATGCGATCGTCGTCGAGGAGATGAAAGCATCCGGCTGGTACTATCGGATCTGGCAAAGTTTTGCCGTTTTGTTGCCTTGTCGTAGTGTAGGGGTCATGGGAGATGAGAGAACTTACGACAACGCGGTGGCGATCCGCGCGGTGGAGAGCAAGGACGGGATGACGGCTGATTGGGTGCGACTACCCGGGGATCTTTTGGGAAAAATTTCGAATCGAATCTGTAATGAGGTCAAAGGGGTGAATCGGGTGGTGCTGGACGTGAGCTCGAAGCCGCCGGCGACGATTGAGTGGGAGTAGTATGAAAATTCTGGATGCGCGTGGGAAGGTGAATGCGGCTTGGGCCCTTCGCCAGCTGTCGCGGAAAGCGTTGCCGGATCGAAAAGTCAGATCGGTGGTGGAGCGGATTTTGGGAGAGGTGCGCCGAGGCGGGGACGCGGCGGTGGTGAAGATTCACAATCGGTTTGCCCAGAAAAAGATTCGCCAGAGGGATTTGCGGGTAAGGGGCAAGTTTCGGGCTCCTTCGGCTGAGGTAAGGCGAGCGCTGGCCTTAGCGGAAAAGAATATTGCGGATTTTGCCAAGGCAACTCGTCCGGTGGCTTGGAGAAAGAGAAATGGGCAGGGCGCCATCACGGGAGAAAACTTTCCCGCGCTGGGCCGGGTGGGAGTTTATGTGCCGGGGGGGACGGCACCGCTGGTTTCGACCACCTTGATGACGGTGGTGTTGGCCCGAGTGGCGGGAGTAAAAGAGATTGTGGCCTGTACGCCCGGGCCGGTGAATCCTGTGTTGGGATGGGCGCTGCAGAAGGCTGGGGCAACGGAGATTTATCAGGTGGGGGGTGCGCAGGCGGTGGCCGCGATGGCTTTTGGGACGGAAACGATTCGGCCGGTGGAAAAAATTTGCGGGCCGGGGAGTGCTTGGGTGGTGGAGGCCAAACGGCAGGTGTTTGGCATGGTGGGGATCGATCTGTTGCCCGGGCCGAGCGAAATTGCGGTGATTGCGGATGAGACGGCGCGGCCCGCTTGGGTGGCGGCCGATCTGGTGGCACAGGCGGAGCACGGGCCAGGCAGCCAAATATTCTTTCTCACCCCATCGATGAAGGTTTTGGGTCGGGTTTTGGCGGAGGTATTGAGCCAGAGCTCGCGCCAACCCAGAGCTGGATATTTGCGGGACGTTTTGAAGAAGGGGGCCTCCCTCGTCTGGACGAAGGATCTGGCGCAGGCGGTGGAGTTGGCCGAGGCCATCGCGCCCGAGCATCTTTCGTTGCAGTGTCGTGGAGCCAAAAAGATGGCGGAGAAGATACGCTGCGCCGGCGGGGTGTTTCTGGGCAATTTTTCCGCGGTGGCCTTGGGAGATTAT
>LIBO01000156.1 GCA_001438005.1 Verrucomicrobia subdivision 6 bacterium BACL9 MAG-120507-bin52
CCATTCCCTCCCCCGAACAGCTTCCTGAGGCCGACCGCTCCTCCGCCAAAGAGGCGCTGGAATTCATGAAGTTTAAGGCAGGGCAAAAACTGGCCGGTCAAAAGATTCAGGTCGCCTTCTTCGGCTCCTGCACCAACGCCCGCGTGTCCGACTTTGTCGAAGCCTCTAAATTTCTCAAGGGCCGCAAGGTGGCTCCGGGCATCCGGGCCATTGCCGTTCCCGGTTCACAGGGCGTCAGCAAAATCTGTGCCGAGATGGGCATCGATAAGATTTTCCGAGAGGCAGGATTCGACTGGCGGGAAGCAGGTTGCTCCATGTGCCTTGGAATGAACCCCGATCAGCTGGTGGGGGACGAGATCTGCGCCTCCTCTTCCAACCGCAACTTCAAAGGGCGCCAAGGCAGCCCCACCGGCCGAACTTTGCTCATGAGCCCGGTCATGGTCGCGGCGGCGGCGGTGACGGGTGAAGTCAGCGATGCCCGCAAAGTATTCACTCAAAACTAAAATGTCCCTTGCCCCGATTCAGCAAGTCTCTGGCCGTGCCGTTCCCGTGGAAGGGGACGATATCGACACCGACCGGATTATTCCCGCCCGCTACATGCGCTGCGTCACCTTTGACGGACTGGGTGAATTCCTCTTTCGCGATATCCGCCAATCTCCTGAAAGTAAATCAACTAACCATCCGATCGATCAAGCAAAGTTCAAGGGGGCCACGATCTTGGTTTCAGGAATGAACTTTGGCTGCGGAAGCTCGCGGGAACATGCCCCCCAAGCCATCGTTCGGGCCGGCTTCAAGGCCGTCATTGCTGGAAATTTTGCCGAAATCTTTTTCGGTAACAGCACCACGCTCGGTCTCCCCTGTGTCGCCGCCCAGAAAGAGGATCTGCGGGCGCTGACCCAGTGGATCGAATCTGAACCCAGTACAACGGTGAAGATCGATTTAGAGAAGCTACGGGTTACCGCCGGTAAACTCTCTTTCCCAGTCACGATGAAAGCCAGCGCTCAGCAGGGGCTGCTGACTGGCCGATATGATGCCATTGCTGACCTCCTCGCCAATCTTCCCAAGGTCCAATCGATGGCAAGTATAGTCCCGGGTGCGGTGGCCTGATAAAAAACACGCCCCGCTTGAGCGCTAGGAGAACTTTTTTCGACCCTGGAATGATCCAGAAATTGAGACTCCCGCCTCCGCGTCCGCCTTCCTAGAAAGGCATGACGTATTCGGATTAAGGTTTGGCCTCGTTTTTTAATTTTATCGGTTGAAAAAAATTGATCCGTCACACGCGTCGAGCAGGGCGCGAAGACTAAAACCAACGGTTCAAAGAACTGACCGGAGCTTGGCTTCGCACCGGGAGGAGAGGGATTGGAGAATCTGTCTCTCCCACCCACTCACCTCTTCATCAGACAACGTGCGCCCGGTGGATCGAAATTGCAAGCGACAACCTAGCGACAAAAATCCCACCGGGACCTTGACCCCTTGGGGATCCCGAAAGCGATCAAACACCTGACAACCCTCCATTTCGGTCGGGGCAACCTGATGAATCGCCTTCTCGACTTCCGCAAAGGACACTCGATCGGGCATGACCAATGCCAAATCTCGCTGCACACCAGGATAGCTGCTCACGGCCAGAAACTCGGCTGGCTTCGGCTCACTCTTCAGGAGGATTCCCTCAGCCACCCAGACGGATGCTTTGATCCCGACCGCCTTTTTCTCTTCGTTGCTCAGCGGCCGAAGAGCTAGCGGCTGATTCACCCCCGAAAAACGTTTTCTTAATTCCTCCCAAATCCCCTGCACGCTGAAGAGATCGACTCCACTCTCCCCCTCCTGCCAGTGCACCGCCCTTTCCCGACCCGAAACCAGCAAAGCGAGACGCAACTCCTCCTGCCCACCAGTCGCCGAGACTCGGCCCAACTCAAAGAGCTTGAGGTCGATCCCACCTCGGGAAATATTTCGGGCCGCCGCTCGACCTAAGCCAGGGAGCAAACTTTGACGATAGCCAACCGCGTCGGGTCCTGCCGCCAGCGACAGCCGCGTGGCCTTCCCCTCGTCCGCTTTCACCAGGGCCCCCGAGAGAACTTCAAAATAACCTCGTTCAGCCAAAAACGCACGGATCCCCCGAGCCATGAGATGGTTGCCATCCTCCGCCGATCGTCCTTCAGCTTGAGAATCTAAAATTGCGGGAATCTTTTCTTGATCGGAAAGCCGCGCCAACTCCTCCAAGAGATCAACCTCCTCCACCACATCCATTCTCCACTGGGGCGGTTTCCAAGCCCCTTTCTCCTCACGAAAGCCCAGAGCGACGAACTGCTTCTCCAGCCTTCCCCTCTCAAGCGAAAATCCCAAAATCTTCTCTGCCTTTTCCCACCGCAAGGGCACCGCTTTGCATGGAGGGACAACGGGTGAACCGGCGAGGGCAACCCCCTCATATTTTTCGAGCGCTCCCGCCTCTTGCAGAAGCTGGACAATCCGACGCCGCGCCAATTCCACCAAAGCCGAATCAAGCCCCCCTCGGGCAAAGCGTTTGGCCGACTCCGTGCTGGCCGAAAGGCGGCGGGATGTTTTGCGAACGAATCCCGCTTGGAATGAAGCCACCTCCAATAAGATTCTTCGGCTGCTGGATTGCACCGACGAATCCACCCCCCCGACCACCCCTGCAATCGCTACCACCCCTTTTCCATCGGCGATGACTAGATCGTCCGGCGCCAACCCATGCTTTCCTCCATCCAAGCCCTGCAGAATCTCACCTGCTTTTGCCTTTCGGACCGTAAGCGTCGTTCCATCGAGACGCTCCGCATCAAAAACGTGAGAGGGTTGGCCTAGCTCCAAAAGCACGTAGTTCGTTACATCGACCAACAATCCCAAGGATCGAAACCCAGCCGCCATCAATCTCTTCTTCATCCAATCAGGCGAATCCACGCCCGTTTTGACCGTTAAGGCGCTCAAGGTGTAGTGAGGACAGGCTTTGCAATCTTCGATCGATACCCTCCAACCTTTCACTACTCCCTCAGGTGTGGCCGGGGGCAGCTTGATGGAACGCGACGGAACGCCCAAAGCGGATAGCTCTCTCGCTAAACCAGCGATCGAGGCTAGGTCAGGGCGATTTGAGGTGATTTCCACCTCCATCACCGTTTCCCCCGGATAAAGACTTTCCATTGAAACGCCAAGCGGAGTGGTCGGTGGCAGAAGGAGAAGACCTTCCGCATCCTCGGCGAGTCCCAATTCCTTGGCCGAGCAGAGCATTCCCTCCGAACTTTCCCCCCT
>LIBO01000157.1 GCA_001438005.1 Verrucomicrobia subdivision 6 bacterium BACL9 MAG-120507-bin52
CCACGAGGCGATGAAGCAGACGAATCAGAAGGGCGACATCGTCCAGATGAAGGCCGGTAGTGGGCTCGTCGAGGATGAGGAGGGGGGAGTGATTCGTTTTAAGCGCACTTTTCTTTCGACCCGGTTTTGGGGTGTCGGATTGGTTGTTTTGCGGGGCTAAGTGGGCCACGAGTTTCAGGCGTTGCGCTTCCCCGCCAGAGAGTTGGCTGAGGGGTTGGCCACAACGGAGGTAGCCGAGGCCGACCTCAGAGAGGAGTTGAAGAGAGGAGCAGATTCTTTGGTGGCATTCGCGGGCGCGAGGGGTGAGGTTGTCGCGAGGAGCAAAGTGGAGCAGGGCCTGAGCGGCGGTCATTTCCAGGAGTTGATCGATCGATTTTCCTAAGTACGGGGCAGCGAGAACGTGGGGCTGGAACCGGTGGCCTTCGCAGGTGGGGCAAGTGACAAAGACATCGGAGAGGAACTGCATAGAGATTTTTTCATAGCCCATCCCCCCGCAGCGCTCGCATCGTCCGCCTCCGGCATTGAAGGAGAAGGAGGAGGCGGGAAGGCCCGCGCTTTGGGCCTCTTCAGTGGAGGCGTAGAGTTCGCGGACCAGATCGTAAATATCAAGGTAAAGGAGAGGGGTGGAGCGTGGGGTTTGCGAAAGTGGAGATTGATCGACCAAAAGAACGTCGGAGATCGAGTCGCTTCCCGTGAGGGAGCGGATCGTGGGTGGATTTTCGACCGCACGTCCCATTTGGTGAAAAAGGGTTTTGTAAATGACTTCGTGGACGAGGGTGCTTTTGCCGGAGCCGCTGACTCCGGAAACAGCGACGAGCCGGCGCAAAGGAAAGGAGGTGGTTAGATTTTTGAGATTGTGGCAGTCGGCTCCTTGAATCCGGAGCCAAGGGTGACCTTTCTCTGGGCAGGGGCGCCGAGTGGGCAAGGGAATGGTGCGGCGGCCGGAGAGATAGGCGCCGGTGGGGGAGTTTTTGACTTTCGAGAGTCCGGCGGGAGGGCCGGAGTAGAGAAGCTGGCCGCCTTCGCCCCCAGAACCGGGGCCGAGTTCGAGAATGTTTTCGGCGGAGCGGATGACGGTTTCATCGTGTTCGACCACGAGAACGGTGTTGCCGGCGGCGCGAAGTTCGCGGAGGAGATCGAGGAGGCGTCCGGTGTCGCGGGGGTGGAGGCCGATGCTGGGTTCGTCGAGGACAAAGAGGGTGCCGGTCAGACCCGTGCCGAGGCATCCGGTGAGGTTGACGCGTTGGAGTTCTCCGCCGGAGAGAGTTCGGGTAGGGCGATCGAGCGTGAGGTAGCCGAGACCCACGCTGAGAAGAAAGCGGAGGCGATGGCGAATATTCTCCAGGGGCGTTTGGGCGGAGGCGTCTTTGGTTTTTACCTTTTGCAGGAGGTTGGAAAGATCGGCCAGAGAAAGAGAGTTGAGTTCGGGCATGGTTTTGCCGGCGAGGCGCCAGAAGGTCGTTTCGGGCCGGTACCGCTGACCACTGCAGGTGGGACAGGGACGGTAGGCGCGGTAGCGGGCGAGGAGAATTCGGACATGCATTTTGTAAGTTTTCGTTTCGAGCCAACGAAAGAAACCGCGAACACCGTACCAGTCGCCTGAGTCCCACAGCTCGGAAAGCTCGCGGGTGGAACCCTGCTCCCCTTCGAGGATGAACTTCTGCTGATCGGGGGGGAGTTCTTGAAAAGGAATTTCCAAAGGAATTCTTTTTTTGCGGCAGGATTTTTCGAGGTCCTGTTGGCACTCCTCGAAGCTGGCGGTTTGCCACGGTTTGACGACGCCGCCGGCGATGGTGAGGGAGCGATCGGGCAAGGCGAGGGATTCGTCGATTTCGACGATTCGACCGAAGCCACGGCAAGCGGGACAGGCACCGAGTGGGTGGTTGAAAGAGAAGAGGGCCGGAGTTGGGGCGTGAAAGTCACGCTGATCACGGGGGCAGTGGTATCGGTCGGAGTAGAGTTGAAGGTGGGTAGGGTCTTGGACAAGAGAGATGGCGGCGATTCCTTTTCCGTAGCGGAGGGAGGAGGTGATCGCCTCGATCAGTCGGGCTTGCGTGGAACGGGAGAGGGTGAGGCGATCTTGGATTACGGGGACGAGGAGGTTTTGTTCGGGAGGGGTCTGGGAGAGGGCGTGGGCGAGGGATTCGAGTCCGGACGGTTCGTCGAGGCGTTCGGCTTTGCCTTGAAGAAGGACACGGCGGAATCCTTGGCGGGCGAGAAAAGCGGCGGCCTCATCAGCAGGGGTTTTTTGAGGAAAAGGAATTTGGAAAAGGAACCAGGCGTCTTGGCCGGAGTGGTTTTTTAGTAGGTCGGAGAGAATGGAGTGAGGGGTCCACGGTTGGACGGGCTGGGAGCAGTCGGGGCAAGTGAGGTGGCCGAGGCGAGGGAAAAGGAGTTTCAGGTGGTCGGCGATTTCGGTGACAGTGCCGACGGTGCTGCGGGAGGAGCGGACTGGGTTGGATTGGCCGAGGGCGATGGCGGGTGGGATACCTTCGATGCGGTGGACTCGGGGGCGATCCATACGCTCGAGGAACTGGCGGGTGTAGGGGCTGAAAGTTTCCGCGTAGCGGCGTTGGCCTTCAGCGTAAAGAGTATCGAAAGCGAGGGAGGATTTGCCTGAGCCAGAGGGGCCGGTCAGGACGTGAAACAGGCCCAGGGGTAAGTCAAACGTGAGGTTTTTGAGATTATTTTGGCAAGCGCCTTCGACGCGGATGAAACCTGAGGGGTCCATGGGGAGCGTAGAGTAGCCCCGTCTGGCGCGGGAACAAATGAGTCAATTCCCTCCGGTGAAAATAATTTCAGTGGGGTGGGGGTTGACAAATGGGGACATTCGTACAAATGTTATTACATGGGAATGAGAACTAAAGTGCGGAAATTTGGCAACTCGCTCGGAATTATTTTGCCGAAGGAGGCGATCGCGGCTTTGAAAGTGCAGGAGGGTGCGGCGGTATATTTGACGGAGGGGCCGGAATGTTCGTTGCGGATTAATCCTGAAGTTAAAGATTTCGCTAAAAAAATGGCGCTCGCCGAGATGGGAATGCAGAAGTATCGAAATGCGTTGCGTGAACTGGCGAAGTGAATTCACCTATTTGGTTGCGGGAGGATGAAATCCTTGCGACCCATGAGAAGTTATTAGCGCGTTTTGGAGGAACCTCAGGATTGCGGGATAGGAATTTATTAGAATCTGCCCTTTGCCGACCACAGCAAATGGAGGCGTATGGTGAGAAAGATATTTTTATTATGGCAGCTGG
>LIBO01000158.1 GCA_001438005.1 Verrucomicrobia subdivision 6 bacterium BACL9 MAG-120507-bin52
AAAACCGGCTTTGCCATCAAAGTTGTAAAGACCTTCCGTCTTGACAAACTCCACCCCAGATTGTGTGACCCGCTCCAAAAGCTTCACCACCGCACTGTGCGAAATCGACCCCTTCCCCTCAGGTAACTGAAACCGGCAGGCGGTTGAATCGACTGTAAAGGTCTCCTTATGTCCACCGGGCCACACCTTCATCCCGCGATTCGACAAAGACTCCAGCTTCAGCCCGTCCCCAGACAAAGGCTCCAGCTTCTTCGCCAGCTCCTCCATCGTCCCGGTCGGCCAACAGACAAACACATCCACCCCCACCAACTCTCTCTTGGTAGTCTCCCTCTTATACGGCGGCCGAGTCGTCAGGGGCCGAGTATTCGCCCTGCTGTAATCCACCGCCTTCAGCTTACTCGGCTTCTGCCCAATCCGGGCGACCACCGCCGCAGCAAACTCCTTGGTTCCCACCTTTTCTTTGCTCACCCCCTCCTTGAAAATGTCATAAGTGTGCACCCCATCCTCAATCGTCTTGAGCCACGCATTGTGCACTTTCTCCGCCACATCCGCCTGCCCGATATGGACGAGCATCTGCACCGCCCCGAGAAATAGTCCCGATGGGTTGGCCAGATTCTGACCCGCCCGCCGTGGCGCCGATCCGTGGATCGCCTCAAACATCGCACACCCATCCCCAATGTTGGCCGAGCCCGCCAACCCGACCGACCCCGCAATCTGCGCCGCCACATCGGAAAGAATATCCCCGTACAGGTTGGGCATCACGATCACATCGAACGCCTCGGGGGTATCGGCCAACTTCGCCGCCCCGATATCCACGATCCAGTGCTCCTTCTCAATCTCAGGGTACTCCACGCCAATCTCGTCAAACACCTGGTGAAAGAGACCATCGGTCATCTTCATGATGTTGTCCTTAATAAAGCAGGTCACCTTCTTCCGCCCATAGGCTCGGGCATATTCAAACGCATAACGCACAATCTTCTCGCAACCCGGGCGGCTGATCAGCTTTAGACACTGCATCACATCGTGCGTCTGCCGATGCTCGATCCCCGAATACGTGTCCTCCTCATTCTCCCGCACGATCACCACATCCATCCCCGGATGTTTCGTCCGAATATAAGGCGCATAGGCAATACAGGGCCGGATATTGGCATACAGCCCAAACGCCTTTCGCGTGGTCACATTCAGGCTCTTGTACCCACCGCCTTGAGGGGTAGTAATCGGCGCTTTGAGAAACACTTTCGTTCGGCGGAGCGAGTCCCAGGCCGAAGGCTCAATCCCCGCCGTGTTCCCCCTCAGATAAACCTTCTCCCCAATCTCGATCTCCTCGATATCCAATCTCGCCCCACCCCCTTTCAAAATCGCCAAGGTGGCCTCCATAATTTCCGGACCAATGCCGTCCCCGCGAGCGACGGTGATAGGTGTGTTTTTTGACATGAGACGTAAAGAATTGCGGGTCAGTATGCTGGGGTCAACGCCAAACCCCCCGCTTGAGCCCAATCCAAATTAAAAGTATTGTGAATTATGGATCGTTCTTTTTGGTTGGGCCCTCTCCTACTTCTTCTCTTCGCCCTCAGTGCTCAAGCCAGTGAGGTCATCCTCATTTCTGGCGGCCCGGCTGTTCGTTCTTTCGAAAAGTTTAAAAGCAACTCGCACGACAAGTATTGGGGTAATTTTATCGATTCTGCCCTGCAGCGGGTCAAAGACCTTCAGAAAGAGGGCAAAAACAAAGACAAGGTCGTTTGGCTCGTCTTTCGCCCCAGTTACCTCAGTCGGGGTCGCGAAGATGGCCAAGATTACCTAAAAATTCTGGAGGAGCGCGGAGCGCTGGTCGGGGCCCAACCCATTTATTTCGATAACAAAAACCAGCTTCTCCTTCTTCTCCGACGGGACGGATCGATCGAGAAACCCAAAATCTCCCGACTGGAGTATTTCGGGCACTCCAATAAGAAATGCTGGATGTTCGATTACAGCAATCGCATAGACGGCGGAGCCCTCGAGCCTTTGGTCCTGCATGTGGACGATCTTTCTCAAATCTCAAGTTCGAGCTTCACTCCGGACGCAGAGTGCATCAGTTACGGCTGCCATTCGGGCGAGGAATTCTCCCAGCGTTGGCGGATGATCGTCGGCCGACCCATGATTGGTGCGGTAGGTAAGACCGATTATAGCGACGGAGGCATGCCCAAAATCACCGAGGGTAAAGGAGGCACATGGGTTTATTAATTTCGATCCTCACGCCTCTGCTTCTCCTGCCGAGCGTCTCCCTTGCTCCACCTCTATCACTTCGCACCGATGTTGACCCCTCCTCCACCTCATCCCCTATTGATCCATCAGAAAAACCATCCTCAACCACCTCCCTTGAAGATGAATCCGAACTAGAGGTTCGTCGCCCCACAGCCGAAAAGGTCAAGCGCGCCACCCTTCCGGCCGCTCACACTCCCGCCAAACATGGGGATACCAGCGGAGAGTCATGGATTGCCCAAAGAACCATGGTTGAGGACTACTGCGGTTGGGGATGGGTGAAAAAAGACAAGGAGTCTTGGCGGCAGGCCCGTTGGGTGGCTCTGGAGGGCACGCCCAGGACCTGCCCCCTGCCCCACACCTTCCTTCCGCGTCCCGTGGACGACAAAAACTACCAGTACCGATTCTTTGGCACCTTGGCCCCATACCGTGCTTACGAGCCCCAAGCCGACATGTGGGTGGATGTATTCATCCTCAAGGGCTTTATGAGCTTGGGACCCGCCAAAGAGGAGATCCGCCGCCCCCCGCCCGCCCAAGCCAGTTCAGGGGTCAACCGCTATGCCGATCGAGCCCCAAACCTCCTCCGGCCTTGACCCCAACTCCCTTCTGGCGCATTGTGCCAGCTTATGCGTGAGCAGATCATTTTCGAATGCACCGAAGCCCGGGCGGAGGGAAAGCCCCCCTCCCGTTACTTCGGCACGAAGAACAAAAAGTTGCAAAAGGACCGGATTGAATTGAAAAAGTTCAACCCCTTCCTGAAGCGCTACACTGTCCACCGCGAGAAAAAGTAATCTCTGCTTACGGGCCTTGGATTGGCCTCTTCACTGTTCCCACGGGCAGCAGCACCGCCTCCTCCATACCATGGATCAACTTCTTATCGGTCGGGCATAATGTGGCCAAAGCTCCCTTCAACTCCACCTTTTCCCCCGTCACCAAATAGTAAGGG
>LIBO01000159.1 GCA_001438005.1 Verrucomicrobia subdivision 6 bacterium BACL9 MAG-120507-bin52
TCAAGGTTTCCCACACGGTGTTTGCGATGCCGTTTGGGTTGGCGGCGATGTTGCTGGCGGCGGGAGGAGTGCCGGAGGGGAGGGTGGTCCTGGGGGTGGTGATCTGTTTGGTCGGGGCGAGGACAGCAGCGATGGCCTTTAATCGGTTGGCGGATTGGCAGATCGATCAGAAGAACCCTCGGACGGCGGTGCGGTCGACTCTCGTTTCCAAAACGACTGCGTATGTCACGATGCTGGGAGGGGTGCTGGCCTTGGTCGGTGGGGCATGGGTTCTGAATCCGCTCTGTTTGATCTTGAGTCCGGTGGCGGTGGGGATTGTCTTTTTTTACTCTTTGACGAAGAGGTTCACCTGGGGGTCGCATGGGTTTCTGGGGTTGGCGTTGGGGGTGGCTCCGGTGGGAGCGTGGTTGGCGGTACGGGGGGAGTGGGATTCGTGGGTCCCGATTGTGTTGGGAGGATCGGTGGGGTTGTGGGTGGCGGGGTTTGATCTGATTTATGCGCTGCAGGATCGGGAGTTTGATCAGCGGGAGGGGTTAAAAAGTTTTCCGGCGCAGTTTGGGGAGGGGGCCTCCTTACAAGTGGCGGCGGCACTCCACGGATTGGCGGTTTTGGGGTTAGGAGCGGTGGGGTGGATGGCGGGTTTGGGGTGGCGATATGGGGTGGTGTGGGTGTTGATGGTGGGAGTGTTAGGGTTGGAAACGGTGTGGGCACGAACTCCAGCGAAGCGGGGCAAAGCTTTTTTTCAGGCGAATGCAGTGGTGAGTCTGCTCGTTTTGGTGGGAGTGTTGTGGGAGATTTTCTGGAAATGAGCGTGTGGGAAAAAATTAAAGAGAAGACGGAGGCGGGGGAGCGGCTTTCGTCGGAGGAGGGGGTTTATCTGTTTCGGGAGGCGGATTTGCATCAGTTAGGGCAGTTGGCCGACGGGGTGCGGGAAAGGAAAGTGGGGAAAAGGGCGAGCTACGTGCTGAACCGATATCTGAATTATTCCAATATTTGCGTGTTGAGTTGTCAGTTCTGCGCGTTTGCCAGGAGAAAGAGGGAACCGGGGACATTTGAGCTGTCGGTGAGTGAGGTGGTCGATGGGGCGAAACAGGCGGTGGCGTTGGGCGCGACGGAGATTCATATCGTGGGAGGGCTGCATCCGAGTTTGCCTTACGAATTTTATTTGGAGATGTTGCGGGGGTTGGCGGGGTTGGAGCCGAGGCCGATGTTAAAGGTTTTCACGGCGATCGAGATTCGGCATTTGGCGGAAAGGGTGGCCAAGAAGCCGATGGTGGAGGTGTTGGGGGATTTGCAAGAGGCGGGATTGGATTCATTGACGGGGGGTGGGGCAGAGATATTTGATGCGGGGGTGCGAGAGAGGATTTGTCGGGGGAAAGAGTCGGCCGAGGAGTGGTTGGAGGTGCATCGGACCTGGCACGGAATGGGTGGGAGAAGTACGGCGACGATGTTGTATGGTCATGTGGAGACGGCGGAGCAGAGGGTAGATCATTTGCAGAAGTTGAGGGGGTTGCAGGATGAGACGGGCGGGTTTACCGGATTTATTCCGTTTGCGTTTGAGCCGTCGCAGACGCGATTGGCGGAGTTAGGCAAGATTCGGAGGGCGAGCGCCTTGGAGGAGTTGCGGGTGATCGCGGCAAGTCGGTTGATTCTGGATAATTTTGATCACGTGACGGCGTATTGGATTAGTACGGGATTACCGTTGGCGCAAGTGGCGTTAAGTTATGGCGCGGATGATTTGCACGGGACGATTGGGGAGGAGAAAATTTTTCACATGGCGGGGGCGAAAACGCCGGTGGGTCAGACGAGAGGAAATTTGGAGCGGGCGATTCGGGAAGCGGGGCGAGAGCCGGTGCAGAGGAATACGTTCTACGAGGCGATTCGGTCATGAAGATTGGCTGTGTTCCTTACGATCATGCCAAACCATTCGCAAGCGGATGGAAGGCGGGGGAGGTGGTTTGGGATCACCCGAAGGGGTTGGTCGGGAGGTTGCATCGTGGGGAGGTGGAGGTGGCGTTGATTCCGGTTTGGGAGGTGTTGAGTGGCGAAAAGTATCGGGTGGTGGATGGGTTGGGGGTGGGATCGAGGGGAGAGATCCGCAGTGTGGCGGTTTTTCATGAGAAGGCGTTGGCGGAGTGTCGCGGAATTGCGCTGACGCCGCACTCGATGAGTTCGGTGCAGTTGTGGAGAGTGCTGGCGAAAGGGGCGCTGGGGGTGAATTTAGAGGAGAGGTCGGATGGGGAGGCGAGGCTGAAGATTGGGGATGTGGCTTTGCGGGGCTGGAAAAAGAGTGGGGGGAGGGGTTTGACCGATTTAGGAAGCGTCTGGTGGAGTTGGACGGGAAAGCCATTTGTCTTTGGGGTGTGGGCGATGCGGCACGATTTTCGGCCCAAAGCGGGGGAGGTGGAGAAGTTTCGGGAGGGGTGCTTGGCCGGAATTCAGCAGAGAGGGGAGAGGGCGGCGGATGATTTTGAAAAAGAGTATGTGACGAAGTGTATTCGGTATGAGCTGGGCGCGGAGGAAAAGGAGGGGATGGCGGAATTTGCCAAGCGGAGTGGGATTGAGGTGAGGAAAATCGAGTATCTTTGAGGTTAGGGCGAGGAGGCAAAGGGATTGAGATTTGTCGTGGGGGGAAGCAGAGTTTGAGGGGTGAAGCTTTGTCTGGTTCTTCTTTTGGGAATGGGTGTGGGGGTGAGTTGGGCAGGGGGGAAGTGGGGGATGGTGGACACGAACGGAACGTGGAGGTTGCCGGAAAAGTATGAGGAGGTGGGGGAGTTTCGCGGAGATTTAAAGAGGTCCTTTACCCTGCCGGAGTTTCTGCCAGGGGTAAAAGGAGCAAAGGTACGGAAGTGGTTGAAGGTGGAGGGGGATGAGGTGAAGGGGGGGCAGGCGTTGGCGGAGGTGGAGTTAACCGAGCCGGCGCTTCCGGTGGAGTCTCCCATCTCGGGAATGTTGGTTAAGATCGGGGTGCCAGCGGGTGGGGCGGCGATTCCGGGGTCGGCCCTGGGCTCGGTAAGAAATTTGGGGCATGTGGGCATGTTTGAAAAAAAGCAGTTTGATGTGCTTTGTCCCGGGTACGGGCCGAATCCGGGGTCGGCCACGATGGTGCGGTGGCTGAAGCTGGAGGGAGATGCGGTGTTGAAGGGGGAGAAAATTGCGGAGGT
>LIBO01000160.1 GCA_001438005.1 Verrucomicrobia subdivision 6 bacterium BACL9 MAG-120507-bin52
CTCACAAGGGCACTGCGAGCAAAATCGATTTCTGCCATCCCCCTCAAACCAATCTCCGCCGGGGATCGTGCCGATGCCAAACTTCTTTCGGAATCGGCCGGAGGAACGATCTCCCCCGCCGAGATCAACCCCGTCCACTTCACCGCCCCACTCTCCCCCTACGCCGCCTCGATCATGGAGGGCCGCCCCTTTCCTTGGGGCGTCTTGCGTGAGAAACTTCTCCAGATTGAAGCTAACTATCCTGGACCCTTTTTAGTCGAGGGCGTAGGCGGTTGGCGTGTCCCGCTCGATCCCACGCTGGGTGTTCGCGAGTGGGCGCAAGAGTTAGCCTTACCAATTGTAGTCGTGGCCCGAAATACCTTGGGCACCCTCAATCACACCCTCCTGACGGTCGATTCGATCCGACAAACCCGCCTTCCCATTTTAGGGTTGATCCTCAACGAACCGATCGCCTCCCCTGATCTGTCCTCTTTCACCAATCCTGCACTGCTGGAGGAGCTGACTCGCCTGCCTGTCCTTGTTTTACCCCATCAGGCGACCGACCTTCCCACTCTCCCCAGTTGGTTAATTCCGGCTTAGCACGCCACCGACCAGCGGGGGTCCGCATCCGCACTCCAATTCGAAGGTTGCCGATCTAAAATTCGCCTGGCGGTCACGGCCGCTATCATCGAGGCATTATCCGTATTCCATCCTCCCGTCGCCGTGAGAAATTTTACCCCACGCTCCTCCGACATTCGCTTGAGTGCAGCGAGAATGCCCTGATTGGCACTGACACCACCACTGACGGTAAACGTGGAAATTTCTGTTTTCGCCAAAGCTCGTGCCGAACGATCGACCAAACACTCCGTAATCGCCGCTTGCACCTCCGCGCAAAAATCGGACCGCGCGGTTCCCGCGACAGCCAGGTTAGGGCTCTTTTCTAAAAGAAGGCGGGCCGCATTTTTTAAACCGCTAAAGCTGAAATCACATCCCTCACTGCCTTTCATCGGTCGTGGCAACGAAATCTTTCCTGCACATCCCGCACGGGCCTCCCTCTCCAGCGCCGCTCCCCCTGGATAACCCAATCCCACCATGCGAGCCAACTTATCGAAAGCCTCCCCGGCCGCATCGTCCCGTGTCGTGCCCAGGATCCGTCTCTCTTGGGGTCCAGACGCCTCGACCAGCAAGGTGTGGCCGCCACTGACGATCAACGCCACGTGGGGATATTCGGGCCACTTACCGTGCGAGACAAATGGACTGAATAAATGTCCCTCCAAATGATTGATGGCGTAGAAAGGATTTTTTTGCGCCCAGGCCAGCGCCTTTCCGTACGATAAACCGACCAGCAGCGCCGGCGCCAGACCAGGACCCGCCGTCGCCCCCACCCCACTTACTGTAACACTTCCCGATTTTTTTTGTGCCTCTGCGGTCAGTCGGGGCAGTAACTCAAGGTGTTGGCGAACGGTCAGTTCAGGAACAATTCCGCCCAGCGCCGCATGCTCTTCCGGACGTGTCGCCAAAGCCTCCCCTAATAAACGGCAGCCCTGCTCATCCGCCTCCAGCACCGCCACCGCGGTCTCGTCGCAAGACGTTTCGATGCCGAGAGTCTGGAAAGCCACAAAGCTAAGGGGAACGCTGGGCCAGCGAACGACGTTTCACCACTTTCCAACCTCGCAAAAGGTCAATCGCCCGATCCAGAGGCTCGTCATTCACCTCCTGCGCCTTTTTATCGCCCTTCTTTAATCCGGGACTTCGCTTTTGTAAGATCGCCTGCTCCTCCCCTCGGGTCAGGCGAGCCACGATATCGGGCTCGATTCCCACCCCATGGATCTTTTTTCGCGAGGGGGTGGTGTAGTGGGCGGTGGTCAGTCGGACTCCGACATCGGAAACAACGCTCGGATCCACCCGCTGCACGGTTTGGACCGAGCCTTTGCCAAAAGTGGTTTCCCCCACAATCACCGCCAAGTTTAGATCCTGCAAAGATCCCGCCACAATTTCCGCCGCACTCGCACTGTTTCCATTGACCAAAACCACCGTCGGCCACCGAACCCGCACGGAGGAGGCCCGGGAGAGATACTCCTGCCGCTTGTCACTGGATTTGCGCCCCTCCATCGCCACCACCAAAGTCTTCTCCGGAACAAAACGGCTGACCACCTCAACCGCTGCATCCACCAAACCACCCGGATTATCTCGTAGATCTAAAATGAGGGCGGTCGCCCCCTCTTTTTCCAATTGGCCAATCGCCCCATCAAATTCCTTTGGCGTTTTTTCCCCAAATTGGGTGATTCGCACGTAACCAATTTTTTCTCCTTGGGAAAGGGAGGAGGCAATCATCCTCGTCTCCTGAATCGTGGGCACTTGAATCATTTCTCGGACCACTGCCATTTCGACCGTTTGTTTTTCCGCCGGACGATAGACCGAAAGCTTCACCGGCACCCCGGGACGACCCCGCAACTGTCGAATCGCCTCGCCCAAAGTCAGCTTGTGGGTTCCCTTGCCATCGATTTTCACAATCCGATCCCCTGGCAGAAGTCCTGCCCGAAATCCTGGCCCTCCCTCAATCGGGACATTCACCGTCAACTGATTCTCCACCATTCCGACGGAAATGCCTAAGCCGCCGAACTGCCCCTCAGTCTCGGTCCGAATCATTTTATAGTGATCAGGGTCAAGAAATTGACTGTGTGGATCGAGGGAGGACAACAATCCCCGTAGTGCTGCGTAGGTCAGCTTATCGTAATCGGTTTTTTCCAGCTCCAAATAATCGTCCCGCACCATCTCGACCACACTGGCAAAGAGGAGGGCACTTCGATAACGCCCCTCTTCACTTTGCGTCGTCGGGTTGGGTTTGGGTGCTTCCGCCGCCATACCCCAGCTCCAACCCCAACCCATCCCCACCGCCACGATCCATGCCAAAACGTTCATCGAAGGACGGGAGAGTCGAGGTGGGTTTGGAACCAGCGGATTGTTTCCCGCAATCCATCCTCCAAGGCGACTTTCGGTTCCCAACCCAGAATGGTCCTTGCCCGGGTAATGTCGGGTTGGCGCTGCTTCGGGTCATCCACCGGGAGAGGGCTTTTGACAATCGTGCTTTTCGTTCCCGTGATGCGACGAATCCGCTCGGCAAACTCCAAAATCGTCAATTCGAGAGGATTGCCAATA
>LIBO01000161.1 GCA_001438005.1 Verrucomicrobia subdivision 6 bacterium BACL9 MAG-120507-bin52
AATCGCTGATTTGTAGCTTACTGAATATTCGGAGTTCCCCACCAATCCGATGAATGGGGTCAGTCTGAAGAGGTAAGCATACTTTTTAATCATCGGGCCGCTTGGCCTACGAAGCTCATCCGCACAGCGGGTTGGGAGCAAAGTAGGCCCGGGATATTGGCCCCCGCACACCCACCCCTGGCCCAATCCTCTTTCGCCTCCGGCTGGATGAGATTGGCGCCCCTCAATTTTCCTTCGGAAAATTATCGGGCCGCCGGGATTTGAACCCGGGACCTCTTCCACCCCAAGGAAGCGCGCTACCAGACTGCGCTACGGCCCGTATGAACCGAGAATCATAAGCTAAACATCAACTACCCTAAAGCCAAAAGCAGGGGGCAAGGGAAAGGCGGGAGGTGGAATGGAGCCCCCTCGGCTCTACAACTTCCCGCTATCCTTCCACCTTCCACCTGTTCCCTTTCACCCGTCACCTTCCACCTGTTCCCTTCCACCTCTTCCCATAAAAATCCCTTCCCCTTTTCCCTCCAGCTCATATAGCTATTTCCCATGAAATTCACTCCCCTCCTCTGCCTCATCCCCCTCCTGACCCTCCCCCTCGCCGCCCAGGAAACAGCCGAAAAAGCCCGCGAAATGACCACCAACCTCGAGAAAATTGAAAACCTCATCGATAAAACCGTCAAAGAACTCAAGGAAGCGGTCAAGCAGCTCAACCGGATCGCCACCGAAGCCGACAAACCCCGCGACGCCTTCGAGGACTTCACCGACCAACTCAGCGACTACAAAAATGTTCAATCCACCCTGGCCGAACGCATCGACCACTTTCGCGGAATCGCCGACGAACGCTTCAAAGATTGGGAAGCCGACCTCGCCAAAATGCAGGGTGAATTAAAATCGATCAGTCAAAGCCGTCTGGACAAAGCCAAGAAAGAGTACTCCGAGGTGGACAAAAAGGTCCGCACCATCGGCGCCAAACTCACGAAAGCAGTCGACAAACTGCAGGAGGTTCAAACCTACTTCACCACCGAACTCAACGCCGCCTCCATCCAAGCCGCCGATAAGGTCACCGCCGCCGCCAAAAAATCGGCCGAAGAGGTCACTCAAGCCCTTCAAGATATGAAGGCCGACTACACCAAATTGAAGGCCGACACTTCCGAAACCACCGCCAAGTCGAAAGAGTAATTTTCTCTTGGTAGGGCCGCCTCTATGCAGGCGGCCGCCGTTGTGAATCGTGCGCCGACTGCCCTTTGTATGGCTGGCATCTTGCCCGCCTCGGGCGCCTTTCCGACCTTTGCGTGAGTAATCCGCGCGTCTCGGAAATGCTACCTGTCCCAACCCTCTCAACTCATTAATTCGACGTCGCGCTACCCACACCCGCATTGATCCCCGTTGCCTGAGGGGTCTCAGTTTCCACCTGTAACCGCAAGAACCCAGCCCCTCCCGAAGAACTAATTCGCAAAGTTGCTCTTTCATATCCACCGCCCAAAGGCGTTATGGTTGTTCCAGTAACCACCGCAGGATTCCAGTCAACCAGTTCAGAATCCAGAGACGCCGTATACTCGACCCGATAGGTTTCTCGATAGGTTTCTCCTCCCACAAAATATTCCGTCCCACTCGTCCCCCCTCCCGTCGGCCGTGAATAGCTGTAAATCATCTCCACCACTGGGGATACCGAGACCGCGCTGTACGAAGACACGCCGTACAAGGGCGTGTTATCCACAGGCGCTCCGCTACTATAACTGTCGCTTTGGACTTGATCCAAACTCGGGCTGGCCAAATCAACTGCTTTCGCCAAGTCCGCCGCCGTTACCACCGCCCGAACCGTCGCCTGAAGAACTTTTCCAGATACCCCTTCTACGCTTTTATCTACCACAGCACTCTCCACCAGGTATCCAGCTTGATTGAAAGCCAACTGGTACCCCGTCTCCAACACAATCCCTCCCTTTGCCCAGATCAGATCAAACGTCTGCGGAGTGCCGTAGACCGGCCCCGTATAAGTTCCCACAAACATCAGATTCAAAATTCCATTCAACGTCACCGCACCATTCCCGACAAAGATCTGGTCGTAGAGAGTCTCGGTTGTCCCAGCCAAATCCATCGTCAGATTGTTCAACGTCAGATCGCCTGCCTCGTAATAGTAGTCCCCCACCACGAGTCCGGGATCCGGACCGTTGCCCGATTGCCCCACATCATTTCTCCCTCCAAAGATCACCCCCTGCGCCCCAACTGCCAAACTGCTGTATCCTCCTCCCGCCCCATTGAAAACCCTCGTGGCGATCGCCGACGGCGTCGGACCATAAACCCCGGGGGAACTGCTGGGACTAGCGTAGCCCAAGCCCAACTCCCCATAAGCGTTATATCCCCAACCCCGCAACTGCCCCTCACCATCAATCGCAAAAGAGCTGTCTGTCCCAGCGGCAATCGACTCGATCCCAACAAGCCCCTCAATCGGTGTTGGTGTCATCACATAAGAAGTGTCCTGCCCTGCCTGACCCACGTTGCTTCGACCAAAACCAAGTACCGTTCCACTCGTTTCCAAAATGAGGGAATGACTAAAGCCCGCTGCCACGGAACGCGCCGTCACCCCATCTAGTTTGCTCGGAATTCGCTCCGCTACTGAGCGATTTCCTTTCCCAAGCTGACCGTAATTATTTCTCCCCCACACCCACACCCCACCATCTTCATCCACCGCTAGATTGTGATCCGCCCCCGCCGCCACCGAAATAATTGCATTGGTCCGACCTGGGAAATTTACCTCGATCCAGGTGCCCGACATCGCATTCGTCGCCGGCTGACCCAACTGCCCATAGAAATTGTCTCCACAGGCAAAAACATTTCCAGATGCCGTCACCATCAGGCTGTGATTTCCCCCTGCCGAAACGGCGATTACCGGGTTGGAAGGAGAACCAAACACATTCGTGAAACTGCTTCGGTTTACTCGATTGGTTCCCCCTTGGCCGAGCTGACCGTAGCGGTCCGACCCGGCCGCATACACCTCTCCGTTCGCCAGAATCAGACTGTGGGTTCCGCCCGCCGCCAGATCCTCCACCTCTACGTTGGCCGGTATTCCCTGCACCGCCCGAGCCCAGTTGACGGGTGAGTCCATATCGCCCACGCCCAACCGCCCATCGGT
>LIBO01000162.1 GCA_001438005.1 Verrucomicrobia subdivision 6 bacterium BACL9 MAG-120507-bin52
CGGGCGGCGGATACGTTGGTGCGGGTGTGTGGGACGATCCGGGAGGGGGCGAGTGTGCGGGAGGCGATTACGAAGGAGGCGGGGGATTGGATTTCGGGAAAGAAGGCGGAGGGGTGGGTGAAGCAGCCGGATGAGCATGTGGTGGGGGAGCGTTTTAGTACGGCCTGTTATATTGCGGAAGCGATGCCGGCGTCGCTCTACTTAGCGTGGAAGTATGAGAATGACTTTGTCGGGGGCATCGTCGCGAATGCGAATCTGGGTGGGGACAGCTGTCATCGGGGAGTGGTGGTGGGCGGGATTTTGGGGCTGGCCGGTGGGGTGCCGAAGGAG
This sequence comes from Verrucomicrobia subdivision 6 bacterium BACL9 MAG-120507-bin52, assembly GCA_001438005.1. Classification (GTDB taxonomy): domain Bacteria; phylum Verrucomicrobiota; class Verrucomicrobiia; order Methylacidiphilales; family Verrucolacustridaceae; genus Verrucolacustris. The sequence goes on from LIBO01000162.1 coordinate 331, forward strand.
TGGTCGGGGGCGTTGCGGGTGCCTCTGCCGGAGGATGAGGAGGTGGTGGGGGTGGTGTCTTAGTCGTCTCGGCGGTATTCGACTTTGCCTAATTTTTGCCAGTGGAAAACGATGCGATCGGGGGAGAGGAGTTCGAGGTGGCCTGGGACAAAAAGGGGCTGGGTGTAGCCCTCTCCAGCGATTTGGCCTTCGCCAAGGCCGGTGTGGGGGTCAACGCGCCAAGTGATTTCGCCGGCGGGGACGTTATCGTCACCGGTGATTTTGGTGGCGACCCATTTGCCTTGGATGGACTCAATCCGGATGACCTCTTCAAAGTGGCCGCGATAGTTGCCGATCCACTCACCGGCGAGGGGGACGGAGGAAAGGGAATTTTGTTTCACGCTGGAAAATAAGCGGAGGAGCAGGGGTGGGCAAATAGGGGAGGAGGGAAGGAATTGGATGAGGTGGGCCCGCCCGGCCTACAGGCAGGTGTTAGGAGAGGCGGAGGGCGGAGCGGATGACGGATTCGAAGGTGGCGGATTCATCGAGAAGGGAGATCTCCACGCGGAGAAAGAGAACGGGAATATCGCGGGGGGGAAAGGGGGGGAAGCGGACAGAATCTTTTTCGGTGGTGATGAGGGCGAGTCCGCGGCGGGCGCGGGTGCGGGTGAGGGCGTTTTCGACTTCCGGAACGGAGAAGCGATGGTGGTCGGCAAAGGTGCGTTGGTAGACGATTTCGGCGCCGAGACGGACCAGTCCCTCCATGAAGCTTTCGGGCACGGCGATGCCGGCGATGGCGCCGACGCGGAGGCCACGCAGGTGGGTGAGAGGGAGACGTTCTCCGGTGAGAAGATTTTCGAGGTGAAGGGGGTGATGGCTACAGGGGTGGATAGGGGCGTGGCGGTTATGGCGACGAATCTTTTTTTCGAGTTCGGCGTGATCTTTGCCCGCGCATTTGGTGAGCAGGATGAGATCGGCCCGGCGGAGGGCATCGGGGGGTTCGCGCAGGACACCGCGGGGAAGGACGTGTTGATTGCCGAAAGGGTTTTGGCGGTCGACGAGGAGGAGATTGAAGCGGTCGCCGAGGCGGAGATATTGGAAGCCGTCGTCGAGGAGGAGAGTGTCGGCTTGGTAGTGGCGGATGGCGTGGCGGGCGGATTTGACGCGATCGGAATCGACGAGGACGGCAACGCCGGGGAGGTTGCGGGCGAGCATAAAGGGCTCGTCGCCCGCTTGGGCGGAATCGAGCAGGACCGATTTTCCGTCGGAGACAACGCGGGGAGGGGATGGGGTCCGACCGGGGAGGAATTTATCGGCCAGGCGGGTGAAGAGGGGTTTGGGTACGGATTTGTAACCGCGACTGAGGATGGCGACGCGACGTCCGGCTTCGAGGAGGGAGCGGGCGAGTTTTTCCACCACGGGGGTTTTGCCGGTACCGCCGACGGTGAGGTTGCCGACGCTGATGACCATGACCCCGACTGAGTAGCGGCGGAGGATGGCATCTTGGTAGAAGCGGGCGCGGACGCGCATGATGCCGGCGTAAAAGGTGGCGAGGAAAAGAAGGAGGGGCTTGAGGAGGGAGGCTCGGCGACCGGCGGCACGATCGAGGATGACATCGGTGGCAAACTGTTCGAGGGGTTCGAGGGCTTTGAGGGCCATGATTCGAGATTGGGGGGGGTAACTTGATTTTGCGATTCGGAATGCGGTCGTCCTACGTTCAGTCTCGGTAAATCTCACTGAGCGTGGGAGGGTTTGAATGTGCGAAGGTGTGAAGGCGGGAAGGTAAAAAGTTAAAATTGAGCGAACCCTTTTGGGTTTTGGGCAGTTTAATCCTTGATGAGGATGTTGACGGAAAAGGGGACGGAGGCGCTGGGTGGGATGGTGCGATGGGTGCGAGGCGAAAGGGTGATGTTGGATGCTGATTTGGCGAGGCTCTATGGAGTGGAGACGAAGTTCCTAAAACGGGCGGTCAACCGAAACTTCAAGAGGTTCCCAAGTGACTTTGTGTTTCTGCTTACTAAACAGGAGGTTGCAATCTTGAGGTGCCAAATTGGCACCTCAAGTTACCAGTGGGGTGGGACTCGTTATACGAGAATGGCCTTTACGGAACAGGGAGTGGCGATGCTCTCGAGCGTTTTGAGATCGGACCGAGCGGCGGACGTTAACATCGCAATCATGAGGACGTTTGTGCAGTTAAGACGTTTGATGGATTCCAATCGGGAACTAGCCCGTAAGATTGCGGAGTTGGAGAAGCGTTATGACGAGCAGTTCGGGGCGGTGTTCGAGGCAATTCAGCAAATGATTGCGGATGAGGAAGCGCCGAAGAGAATAATCGGCTTCGGCGAATCGATTTCTGGGGCGGGCGGCTAGCGCGGGGATTGCATCAAAAAGGAAAGAGAGCATAATTATCTCCTTCCATTGAATAAAAGTCAGCCATCGAAATACGAAGGGTGTGTGACAAAATGTCGCATAAAGTTTTCGGTAGGTGCGCCAAAATAGCGCACTCGATGGAAGATTATAAAATCATAGCGTTGATTATGAGTGATTTAAGTAATTCAAAAATTGGCATATAAGTAGCAAGTAAGGGCATATTATGGCAAAAATTCTAGGGATTGATTTAGGGACAACGAACTCCTGCATGTCGGTGATGGATGCGGGGCAGCCGGTGGTTTTGGAGAACTCGGAAGGGGCGCGGACGACCCCTTCAATCGTGGCCTTTACGAAGAGTGGGGAGAGGGTGGTGGGGCAGGCGGCGAAGCGTCAGGCGGTAACGAATCCAAAGAATACGGTTTTCTCGGTGAAGCGCTTGATTGGTCG
>LIBO01000163.1 GCA_001438005.1 Verrucomicrobia subdivision 6 bacterium BACL9 MAG-120507-bin52
GAGCCCAAAGCGAGGGTTAGATCGGCCGGGAAGACGGACTCGGAAGCTTGACCAGTAACGGGGTGAAGACCGCTGGGAAGATCGAGAGCGACGTAAAGATCGGAGCGGCGCTTTTCGCGCGTGATCCAATTTAAAATTCCGGCCTCGGTCGGGCGTGGGGGTGGGGTGGCGCCTAGCCCGAGAAGGCCATCGATGACCAAGCGGGGGGTCCTTGTTTTAAGAAACCGAGCGGGTTTTGAGGGCCAGAGGATGGCTTTTTTCCAATGTTTGGCTTTGACCCGCGGGTCGGGGTGGGTTCGCCGTCCCGGGGAGTGGGAGAGAAGGAAATCTACATTCCAACCGAGCTCTTTCAGCTCAAGCCCCAGCAGAAGGGCGTCGTCCCCATTGTGACCAGAGCCGACAAGGATCAGAGCGGTGGAGGGTTGGGGTAAAAAAGGTCGGAGCTCCCTCAGGGCGCCATCGACTGCTTGGCGCATCAGATCTTTCATTCGATCCCCTGCCTGAAGGCTTTTTTCCTCCCAGGTGCGTGCGACCGCGGGGGTGAGAACAATCATGAGCCGATGAGTATGACGGTGGCGGCGGAGTGGGTGCGAGTGTGGGTGAGGGAGAGAAGGGTACGGGTTACGCCTCGCTGCTGAGCCAGATCGGCCCCTTCTTGGTGAAAAAGCAAAAAAGGCTCCCCGCTGGGGTGGCGTCCAATTTCCATTCCCAACCATGGAAGAGAAGCACCGATACCCGTGCCAAACGCTTTGGAGGTGGCCTCTTTGGCGGCAAAGCGGGCGGCGAGGGGGATGGAGGGTCGAGCCTGGGAGCGGGCATAGTGTATTTCTGAGGGATGAAAAATCTTTTCAAGGAAACGATCCCCAAAACGATCGTAAGAATCCTGAATGCGATCGATTTCGACGAGGTCGGTCCCCAGGCCAAGAATTCGCTCGGGTTTCATTTCTTTTGAATGGCTGAAATAAAATCACGCACACTTTTCTCCAGGCCCACCACGACGGCGTGGGATACTAGAGAGTGGCCGATGTTGAGGGTGTGGAGATGGGGAAGTGAAAGAAGGTCAGAAAGGTTGGAAAGGCGGAGGCCATGGCCGGCGTTGACCTGAATGGGTGGACGGTGGGCTTGCTCAGCCGCGCCTGGAGCTTGGCAAAAGCAGCGGGGCGATGAGCGGTGGTGGCATCGGCAAAGCGTCCCGTGTGGAGTTCCACCACGGGGGCTTGGAGGGAGGCTGCGGCCTCGATTTGGTGAGGGTCGGGATCGAGAAAGAGGCTGGTGAGGATTTTGGCTTGGTTCAGCTTTTCCACGATGGGGCGAAGTGCTTGGATTTGTTCGGCCGCGTTCAGACCGCCTTCCGTCGTCACCTCGGCACGGTTTTCGGGGACGAGGCAGACTTCGGCCGGTTGCAGCCGAAGGGCAAAGTCGAGCATGGCGGGGGTAGCCGCCATTTCGAGGTTCAGTTTCTGGCGAAAGGCACGACCGAGGCGCAGGACATCGTCGTCTTGAATGTGACGACGGTCCTCCCGAAGGTGAACGGTGATCGAGTCGGCCCCGGCCGCGAGGCAGATCTGGGCAAGGGAGACAGGGTCTGGTTCCGGGACGACGCCAGGAATGGGTACGCGGTATCGCGCCTGCCGAAGAGTGGCGAGGTGATCGATATTTACGCCCAACCGAATCATCTTTTTATTCTACCATAAAAGAGCGGGGAAGTTGATTTTATGTGAGAATGAAATTAGAAGGACTTCGGTGGGTGCCTGGCCGTGCCCAAGCTGGGATGTCGCGAAATTGACACAGTGAAAAGAGAAAAGTTGTTCCCAAGGATGGCACAGCAGACCGAGGGAGAGATTGCTTACGCTTGTCGGCTTTTCATATGATTTAGGAGTATGTCGGAAACTAATTCGGCACCTTCCGTCCTCTCGAAGGAGATGTTGTTAGAGATTGGAGGATGGCGGGCGATGCAAGAGGGTCGCTCCCTTTGGGAAGCGGGCAAGGTGATGTCGGTCGATTGGGTCGACCCGATGTTGGGGGGGGTGGTGCAGGCGGGAACGGGGACAGTGAATGCGCGACTGAAATTGGGAAAGCGGCTTTCCGATGTGGAGAATCTGTGCAGCTGCCGACAGGCGAGGGAGTACGGAACCGTGTGTCCCCACGTCATTGCCCTGAGCCTAAAATATTTGGAAAAAAATGGGAAATCGGCCAGCGGGCCGGTGCATCGTCCGAATGGGGCGGTGGCGGGTCCAGTGGCGGCGGCGGCGCGGGCGATGGCTCCACGTTTTCCGCGTGTGTTGGGCCAATTAGCGGGAAAAGGCTCGAAGCCATTGTCGTTGGAGGTACATCTTCCTTTGGAGCTGGGTAAGGCGTGGCGCGCGGGGAAAATTCCGCTGACGGTGGAGGCGTCGGTCGATGGAGGGCCAACCAAGAGTCTCGATGCGGTGGCGGTGGAGAAGGTGGAGCCGTACATCGTGGATGAATCGGACGCAGCGCTGTTGTCGATGTTGGAAAAAATGGAGGGGGCATCGGTTCACGGCGAGGCCGAGTTGACCCCAGCGGACCGAGATCTTTTCTTTCCGATTCTCTTAGGTCACCCAAGGATTTTCTTGGGACGAAAAAAGCATTTGCTGGTTTCAAGGGCCGTGGAGGGAACTCGATTAAAAGTGGAGTTGGACGAGGGTGGGATTTTACATTTGGAACTGGTTTCGGCTCCTCCTGGGCCGGAGGGAAGTGAGCTGTTGGAGGGATCTCAAGGTCGTTGGCGATTTGCGGGGGAGCATTTGGAGATGCTGGATAGTCTTCCCGCCGCATATGAGGGGCTGCGAAAGGGAGGCCGATCGGTCGCGAGGGAGGGCTTAGCGCTCTTTTTGCAAAGGGAGATGCCCCTGTTGGAGCGGCACGTGCGGATGGAATCGGGAGAGCGACTGCGTGGATTACAGTTCGACACGATGGCGCCGAAAATTCGGGTGGAGTTGGATGGGTTGCTTTCGGGCATCAGTTGCCAGTTGGAGGCGGTGTACGGAAAGGAGTCCCATGTTTTGACGGGGATGCCTGGGCAAAATGAGGGCATGGACGCTTGGATGCCGGACGCGGCCGATCCGAAGCGTTACCGAGT
>LIBO01000164.1 GCA_001438005.1 Verrucomicrobia subdivision 6 bacterium BACL9 MAG-120507-bin52
AATAGAGTCCGAGTGCGCCCAATCCATAAACAGTTTCCGTGGGAAAAGCGACAACGTCACCTCCTCTGAGGATTTGACAGGCCTCGCGAAGCGAGCTGTCCGATATCGGAAGGGTCCGTGTTTTCACTAGCGAAGGCTAGAATAACGACGAGGCGGTGAAAAGAGAGGGTAGTTTTCCTCGACTTACACCTAGTAGGGATTGCACGCTGGCGGAATGGATTTGTCCCAAAAAAATTGGCAGGCCGTCGTCCGTGAAGCAGCCGCTAGGGCTGTCGGGGAGGATATTGGGCCGGTAGATCTAACCAGTCGGGTAGCCGTACCGTTGGAGGCACGTGCCGTTGCCACCCTGGTAGCGAGGGAGCCTTGTGTGGTGGCAGGAATGGAGGTGGCGGAAGCAGTTTTCCGAGAAGTGGATGGGGGTCTTCAATGGAAGCCAATCGTGAAAGATGGGGATCGAATGACTTCGGGTTGTGTCGCGGCCGAGGTTACAGGGTCGGCGCGATCGATTCTGTCTGGAGAACGGTGTGCATTAAATTTTCTGCAGAGATTATCTGGGATTGCCACTTTGACCGCGGATTTTGTGCGGGCCGTTCAGGGTACCAAGGCAAGGATCTTGGATACGCGGAAGACTACTCCTGGCCTGAGGGCTTTAGAGCGGAAGGCGGTCTTAGCGGGGGGCGGGGTCAATCACCGAGCTGGCTTGTACGATGCGATTTTGATGAAAGAGAACCATCAAGTCTTCCTGCCGAAGGAGAAGTTGGGCGAAGTGATTCAGAGTTGTCGGAGGGAGTTTCCTGATTTCCCTTTGGTGGTGGAGGCCGATTCGGTCGATTTAGCCATTCGGCTTCTTCGTCATCCTTTGGACCGAGTCCTCCTCGATAATATGTCGGTCGAGCAGGTCGCCCTTGTCATCCAAAAAAGATCTGAGATGGGTTCTCAAGTGGATCTCGAGGCTTCCGGTGGGGTTACTTTGGAGAGGGTACGGGAGTTGGCTCTTACCGGGGTTGAGTGGATTAGTGTAGGGTCGCTGACCCACAGCGCGCGGGCGATCGACTTGAGTTTAGATATCCAAAAAGCCCCTTAGTCGGGGGAAGCGCTATTTCTTTGCAGGGGGAAGTGCCCCGGCATTGGGCTGATTCATCTGAATATTAAACTGGGTGACGATCTCTTTGGCCTCACTGTTGGTCAGGCTCAGACGCATCAGATCCTTGGCGAGTTCCTCTAACTTGGTCGAGACTGTTTTGTATCGCCCGATGGCTTGAGCGGCGGCGGTGGTTGTTTGGGTGACTGCCTGGCGCTCTTTCAAAATGGAAACCAGCTGAACCAAGTTGACCAAAAGGAAGGCACCGAGGACCGTGACTAAAGGCCAAGCGCAGGATACCGGTGCATCGTAGGATTGGTTCTCGTCGTTCACGGGTTGGCCTTCTCATCCAGTTTGACATTTAATTCATGCTTTTTCAGGATCTCTTTGAAGGCGGGATCTGTTTCCCCGGCCATGGCGATCCGAATGCTCAGATTACGCAAAACCGTTTCCATTTGAGGACCATTGGCCACTTGCGCTTGAACGGCTTGTATCTGGGAGATCGCCCCACGAGTGCTTAGACCAAGAGCGAGGTTCACCAGCAAAAGGACGCTAACAAGACCGCTCAATGTCCAAAGGATGATTTTTTGCACAATAAATTCATCTCAAAGAGCGTGTTCTATGTCAAAGAGTAGATTCAGCTCATTGTGAGCAACTTGGGAACTGCTTGGAGGGGGCAGACTCTTTCTGGGTATTGCGTAGCGGGGTGATCTTTTTTGGAGAAGAAAAAAAACAGGACTCGGACGGTTGGGCACTGGCCCAGCTCTTTTTTCGGGCAAAGTAGCGCTTAGATTGTGCGGAGGATACGGCGCGAGAGGCCTTAGAGTTCATATCACTAACTTGTGTGATTTACGGCAGAGCGAAAGAGGGAAAAAGGGGTCGACTTGAATCACCTCAAACGGCATGAATCATAGCATCATGCAAAAACGTGAAGAATCCCCTGGGCATACGCACCTAAGAAAGACCTTGGATCGGCTTCACAAAACATACAGTGCCTGTCATGAGGGTAATGTGGCTACCTATATTCCCGAATTGGCGAAGGCGAATCCGGACCACTTCGGTGTTGCTGTGGTTGGTATCGACGGGGAGATTTACGAGGCGGGGGAGACCTCGACCGAATTCACCATTCAGTCGATTTCTAAGGCATTTGTTTTTGGTTTAGCGGTTGAGACCCATGGTCGGGATGCTGTTCTTAAAAGAGTTGGAGTTGAACCAAGTGGGGACGCATTTAACTCGCTTGAACTTCGTTCCAGCCGGAAACCTTTCAATCCAATGATTAATGCCGGGGCAATCACCGACACGGGGATGATCACCGGTGGCACTGTGAAGGAGCGGATGAATAAGATTTTGCGCCTGTTAAGTGATGCGGCCGGTAGGGAATTGCGGGTTGATGAGGATGTCTATCGATCGGAAAGAGAGACGGGACACCGCAACCGAGCGATCGGTCATCTTTTGAAAAACGTGGATCTTATCGAGGGAGAGGTTGAGGAGGTATTGGATTTATATTTTCAGCAGTGCTCCGTCCTCCTGAATGCTCGTGACTTAGCAACTATGGGCGCGACGTTGGCAAATTTGGGAACAAATCCAGTGACTGGGAAAGAAGTTTTGAGTTTTGATTCTGTTCGGGATGTGTTGAGTGTGATGTTTACTTGCGGAATGTACGACTTTGCGGGGGAGTGGGCATTTCGCGTTGGGATCCCGGCAAAGAGCGGTGTGGGTGGTGGCATTCTGGCGGTGATCAATCGGCAACTCGGGATCGGCACATATTCGCCCCGCCTAGATTCGATGGGTAATAGTGTTCGAGGAATTCGACTTTGCACAGATTTGGCGGAGGAGATGGGATTGCACATCTTTAACTTTACGAACCCAGGGTCGAGCTTCATCAAGGCGACATTCGCAAAGAAATAAAACCGGTGCGGGGGGGATTCGAACCCCCGGGTCGGATGGGCTGTCATTCGTTTGAGGGACCATGGGGG
>LIBO01000165.1 GCA_001438005.1 Verrucomicrobia subdivision 6 bacterium BACL9 MAG-120507-bin52
GTAACACGAATTATTTTCGCTTCGATCCTTTATCAATATGGGTTTTTACCCTATGTTTTCACCATGTCTCGACTCAGCCTTCTCGGACGTAAAGCTGTTGTTCCAGCCAACCCATCCTTGGCACGGCTAGAGACCTTTCCCAATCCCAAGCCCAACCGCCCCTTTGCGATCACCTTTTCTACCTCCGAGTTTACTTCCCTCTGTCCCGTGACCGGCCAACCCGACTTCGCTACGATCACCATTCACTACACCCCGAAAAAAAAGTGTGTCGAAAGTAAATCCCTCAAACTGTACCTACACTCGTTTCGCAACGTCGGCTCCTTTGCCGAGGCGGTCACCAATCGCATCCTGGACGACCTTGTTCGCGCCATTTCCCCTGCCCATGCTGTCGTCACGGGAGACTTTGCCGCCCGTGGTGGGGTAGCTCTCAAAGTATCCGCTTCCTTTGGTAAGACTCGCTAACTCTTTCCTAAGTTTCCCTTTCCCCAGACTTTCGAAAGTCTTCCCTCCGGAGGGGGCGGAATCGCCCCACCATCCTTGGCATAGTGCGCCACATCGTTAAAGACCGTCAGACGACCGTGACAAGCATCCCGAAAATCCAAAATCGTTAACGATGCCGGACTTAGATCCAAATGATCGCGATAGGTTCTGGGGTCAAAACCCAACACCGCGCTCAACAAAAGCCGAATCGTGGCCTTGTGCGAAATGACACAAATCGTTTCCCCAGCATGCTTCTCCACGAGCGATAAGAGAGCTGGCATCGCTCGCGCTGTCACGGAAAGTCCAGATTCCCCTCCATCGGGAGCGTAGTTAAATGGATCCGCTTCCCAGCGGGCATACATTTCCCCGAATTTCGTCTCCGCCTCGTGCCGCGTTAAGCCCTCCCACACGCCATGATCAATTTCCCGAAAAGCCGGATCGGATTGAACAGGTTTCTGATGGGGATTCGCCAGCATCGAGGCTGTTTCCATCGTCCGATCAAGCGGGGAAGCATAAAAAGCGGACAGGGACTCCTTGGCCAGCCGCTTGGCCAACGATTGGGCCTGCTCTCTTCCCTGATCGCTCAGGGCTGCATTCGTCCTGCCCGCGAAACGGTCTTCCACGGAAAGAACCGTCGATCCATGCCGGACTAAGAAGACGCGCGTTGTCACCCTTCCCTCACTTTTACGGCTGCGCACACGATTCGTTCCTTACGGTAGAGAAAGGCGGTTCCCAGGGCTGAGCACATTCACTTTGTAGCCGTGCTTTCCCGCCTCCCGCACAAAAATCTCGGGATCGACCTGAATCATCTCAAAGGTGTTGTAGTGCATCGGCACAGAAAGCTTGGGCTTTAACAGTCGGACTGCCTCCGCGGCATCCTCCGGTCCCATGGTGAAGTTGTCTCCAATGGGAAGCAGTGCCAGATCGATCGGTTTCCGATCGCCCAAAAGCTGCATGTCCATCGTCAAAGCAGTATCCCCCGCAAAGTAGATCACCTTCCCCTCCACCGTAATCAGGAAGCCGACCGGTGCCCCCACCATCACTGACCCACCTGGCCCATCGACCGAGGAAGTGTGATGGGCAATCGTCAACTGGACTCGGCCAAAAGAGAAATCCTTTCCGCCCCCGCATCCCATCGGGTGTACCTTGGCCCCTTGGGATCCCGCAAAGAGCGCCAGCTCATACGATGCTATGATCATAGCCCCCGTCCGCTTCGAAATCGCCACCGCATCGCCAAAATGATCCGCATGCGCATGACTGACCAAAATAAAGTCGCACTGAACATCTTCCGCTTTGGCCACTGCCTTTGGGTTCCCGGTTAAAAAGGGATCGATCAAGATCTTCGCCCTGGGAGTTGTGATGTGAAAACAGGAGTGACCCAAATAGTGAACAGAAATGCTTGAGGCCATAGATTTCATATTCCTCAATTCTTGCTTGGTAAACAAGCACCCCGTAGGACCTGAAACGCCTTCACCCGCGTCAAGGTTTCAGCCAATCTAATCCGATGTCTACCCCGATTGACCTTCCTGCGTGGAAAGCCCTGGCCAGCCATGTCCCCTCTATTCCGGCCATGCGGGAGCTCTTTGCGAAGGACCCCACCCGCGCCTCCACCCTATCCCATCGCTGGAACGATCTCTTTCTCGACTACTCGAAGAACCGCGTCACCCCAGAAACTCTCAAACTCCTCCGCCAACTTCTCCAAGAAGCCAAAGTGGAGGAACTCCGAGATCGAATGTTTCGTGGCGATAAGATCAACAGTACCGAAAATCGCTCTGTCCTTCATATCGCCCTCCGCCGTCCTGCCAACCAACCCCTCCTCGTCGACGGTCAAGACGTGATGCCTGAGGTAGAGGCCACCCGCCAACATATGAAGGTTTTTTCCGAGCAAGTTCGCTCGGGATCGTGGAAAGGCTACAAGGGCCAACCTATCTCTGACATCGTGAATATTGGGATCGGTGGATCTGACCTCGGACCTGTGATGGTCACGGAAGCCCTCAAGCCCTTTGCTCGGCGCGACCTCAAGATGCACTTTGTCTCCAATATCGATTCCACCCAACTGGTGGAAGTCCTTCGAATCTGCCAACCCTCGACGACTCTTTTTCTTGTCGCCTCGAAAACTTTTACGACTCAGGAGACTCTGACGAACGCTCACTCTGCCCGGTCATGGTTCTTGAAGGAGGCATCGGACGAAAAGCACATCGCCAAGCACTTCGTCGCTCTTTCCACTAATGAAGCTGCGGTGAAGAAATTTGGTATCGATCCCGCCAACATGTTTCCTTTCTGGGATTGGGTGGGCGGACGCTACTCCCTCTGGTCGGCCATTGGCCTCACAATTGCCCTTTCGATCGGCTACGATCGCTTTGCCGAACTTCTCGAAGGTGCGCACGCCATGGATGAGCACTTTTTGAAAACACCCGTTGAGCAGAACCTGCCCATGACCCTCGCCCTACTCGGCATCTGGTACAACAATTTCCACGACGCCCAGACGCACGCCATTTTGCCCTACGACCAGTATCTTCACCGCTTTCCCGCTTACTTCCAACAGGGCGACATGGAAAGCAACGGCAAGGGCGT
>LIBO01000166.1 GCA_001438005.1 Verrucomicrobia subdivision 6 bacterium BACL9 MAG-120507-bin52
ACCGAGCGAGCAATCTGTCCAATCATCTCCAGATTCCGCATCTCCCCCTCAAACGCCCCCTCCAAATCCACCAAGTGCAGCACCTTTCCATCTACCTTCTCCCACCGTCGAGCCATCGCCATCGGATCCTTACTGTACACCTTCTTCTCCGTCGCTTTGCCTTGCGCCAAACGCACCACCTCACCTGCCATCAGATCAATCGAAGGAATAACGAACACGCTCTTAATCCATCCCCAACTTCTTGCGACCGTCCGGAGTGATCATTTGCGGGCCCCAAGGCGGTTCCCACACTACATCCACTTGCGCCTCCTGAATTCCCGATAAGGAAAGTATCTTTTGCCGAGCATCCGCCGCGATCGAGGGTCCCATCCCACACCCCTGCGCCGTCAACGTCATCTTCACCTCCGCTCTCTTTCCGCCCGCATCTGTCTTCTTCAACTCCATGCTGTAGATCAAACCCAGATCCACGATATTGACGGGAATCTCTGGGTCGTAACAGGTCTTCAGCACCCCCCAAACATCCTCCTCCCCCGCCTCCTTGTTCGAATCGATCACCCCCGTCTCCGTAACTTTTCTACCCAATGCATCCGCATCCTTACCCTCAATCCTAAATAGCCCCCCCTCCGCCGTTGCATGGATGGTAAATGTTCCTCCTAAATCTTGAGTCACCACCACCGCCGTCCCTTGGGAAAGCCTTTTTTTTGTCCCCGCCGGAATCGCGGTCGCCTCCACCTCCCGCTTCAATTGGATCTCATCACTCATCCTTACACCCTAGCCTTCCACCGTTCCCCGCACACCAGAAAATCCTTCTCTCACCGAAAAACTTCCTTCACTCGAACCGGATCGTGCACTCTCCAAATCATCGGCCCCCCCCTCTGGAACAGCTCTCGATGCCAAAAGTCCAAAGCCTCCTCCCGGCTTTTCAAACCTCTCTCTTTCTCTGTCACCCCCAAAAACGATTTTCGCGATAATCCCCACAGCAAAGGTCGCCCCAGCCCCGTCCAATCTCCCTCCAACAGCGCCCGGTTGTGCTCCGCTAATTTCCCGAACCCGATGCCCACATCCAGCACCACCCGATCTGCCACAATGCCCGCTCTCTCCATTCCACCGACCCTCTCTTGCAAGAACTCGTACACCTCTTGCACCACGTTCCCGTAGCTGGGACTCTTTTGCATCTCTTGGGGCTTTCCCCCCGCATGCATGCAGATATACCCCACCCCAGCCCCTGCGACCCACTCCCACATCCCCTCATCCCATCTTCCTCCTCCCACATCATTGACCACATCCACCCCCGCCTCCTCCACCGCCGCCCGTGCCACCTCCACCTTGTAGGTATCCACCGATAAAAAAGCCTCCGGCCTCTCTTTCCGGATCTCACGTAAAACGGGAATCACCCGCGCCCTCTCCTCTTTCGCACTGACCTCGTCCGCCCCGGGCCGAGTCGATTCCCCCCCAACATCCACCCCGTCCGCTACCTCGCATAATTTGATCCCATGACTCACCGCTGCACCAACCTGAGTAAACTTTCCCCCATCCGAAAACGAATCGGGGGTGACATTCAAAATCCCCAGCAAAAATGGACGTGAGGCCTGAATTTCAATCCTCTTTGCCCCGCACTGCCACCCCTGAGTGGCAGGGAAACGACTCATCGCAAAGGAATCTTACGCCCCCGCGGGAGCACCTTCCAACCCTGGCAAAATCCCCCCCTTGTCCTTCACCTTTTCAATCGGTCGGTTCGCCGGCAGAGGCTCGCTCGGGGTCGGCGTACTGGGGGCCGAAATCCCTTTCGGTGGCGGATTCATCATTTTGCCAAACTTCACAATCTCCTCCACCTGCGCTCCGTCCAAGGTCTCATACTCCAGCAAGGCCGAGGCAATCAGTTCCACCTTCGCCCGGTTCTCCTCCAAGACTTTCTTGGCCCGCTCGTGGGCCCCGTTGACGATCTGGTGCACCTCCTCATCAATCTCCCGTGCCGTCTTCTCGCTGTAACCCCTCGACCGGCCGATATCCCGACCTAAAAAGACGTAATCTTCATGCTCCCCATACTCGATCATCCCCATCTTTCCGCTCATCCCCCACTCACAAACCATTTTCTTCGCATACCACGTGGCCATTTTGATGTCCCCACTCGCCCCACTGGAAATGTCCCCCAGGAACATCTCCTCCGCCACTCTTCCTCCCATCGCCACACACAGATCATCCAGCACCTTTTTCTTGCCGTACCCGTACCGATCCTCAATCGGCAGCATCATCGTTACCCCCAGCGCCGGCCCCCGCGGAATAATCGAGACTTTGTGCAACGGATCGGTGTGCTCTAAAGCAATGTTCAACATGGCATGCCCCGCCTCATGATATGCCGTCAGCTTTTTCTGCTCGTCACTCATCGCTAAACTCCGGCGCTCCCGACCAAAACGCACTTTATCCCGTGCATCCTCTAAATCCGCCTGTGTAATCGCCTCCGCGTCCCTTCGTGCCGCCCTCAAAGCCGCCTCATTGATTACATTGGCCAACTCCGCCCCGGAAAACCCAGGGGTACTGCGGGCCAGTGTCGCCCAGGAAACATTTTCCACCGCCTTCACTTTCTTGGCGTGCACTTTCAATATCTCCTCCCGCCCCTTCACATCGGGCAGATTAATGTGTACTTCTCGATCAAATCGCCCCGGGCGTAGCAGCGCCGGATCTAAAACATCTTTCCGATTGGTCGCTGCAATAATAATCACCCCCTCCGCCGTATCGATCCCGTCCATCTCCACCAACAAAGCGTTCAAGGTCTGCTCCCGCTCGTCGTGACCCCCGCCCACCCCATGGCCCCGACTCCGCCCCACCGCATCAATCTCATCGATGAAGATCAAACAGGGCGCCGTCTTTTTTCCCTGCTCAAACATATCCCGCACCCGGGACGCGCCCACCCCGACAAACATCTCCACAAAATCGGAACCGCTGATTCCGTAAAAAGGCACATCCGCCTCCCCGGCAATCGCCTTGGCCAAAAGAGTTTTCCCAGTTCCCGGAGGTCCCACCATCAAAATGCCCTTC
>LIBO01000167.1 GCA_001438005.1 Verrucomicrobia subdivision 6 bacterium BACL9 MAG-120507-bin52
CCACCCAAAAAAGCCTTCTCCTCCACCTCCACATACCCGGCCAACATCACCCCATTGACCAACGTCACCCCGTCCGCCAATCGGCAGTTGTGCGCCACGTGTGACCCCACCATCAAAAAACACCCACTGCCAATCACAGTATCCGTTCCCTCCTTCGTCCCCCGATGAACAGTCACATATTCCCGAAAAACATTTCCCTCCCCCACCCTCACCCCACTCTTCGCCCCCTGATACGCCACATCCTGCGGTTCCCCACCAATTACTGCTCCCACCCCAATCCGATTCTTTGCTCCCATGACCACTCTTCCCTCTAAAACCGCCCTCGGCCCCACCACACACCCATCCCCCAACTCCACCTCTGGCCCCACAATCGCCCCCGGCCCCACCACACACCCCTTCCCTAGCTTGGCTCCCTTCTCCACCATCGCCGTCGGATGGATTTCACTCATAAATAACCTGCCTCCTTAAAACTATAGTACCCAGATCGGCCCTCCCGCGCGACGCCGATAATCACATGGTCCTGCAGCAAAATCCCAACCGTCTTCGCCCCATCCCTCACTCTCCTCGTAAAGTCCAAATCGGCCGGACTCGGCGCAGGGTCTCCCGATGGGTGATTATGTACCACGATGAAGGCATAGACCGCCTCCGACCCCAACGCCTCCCGCAAAATCTCCTGGGGCTGCACCGCCGTCTCGTTCACCGAACCCCGACTCACCTGCGCCCGCCGCAAAAGTCTCAACTTCGTATTCAATAAAAGCACCCACACCTCCTCCCGATCTTTTCGTCTCAGTTCCGGCCCCATCAACTCCTCCACCCGCGCGGGTGTGTCCATCAATCCTCCCGATACCTCCGCCACACCGACACGCCTGCCCAACTCAATCGCCGCCGCCACCTGACACGCCTTGGCCAACCCCAACCCCTTAAAATCTTTTTGCAATCTCTTCGGCGTAATCCGGGCCAATCCTCCTAAACCCTCCCTCGAGCCCAAAATCTCCGCCGCTAACTCCACCGCCGACTTACCCGGCAAACCCGTCCGCAACAGGATCGCCAGCAGTTCCGCTGCCCCCAAGGCCTCCGGACCCTGACTCATCAACCGCTCCCTCGGGCGCTCGCCCGACGGTAATTCCCTGATCCTTGCCATTCTCAGGAAGAATAAACGGAGCCACCTTCCCCCTCAAGAAAGGAGGAATATGCGCCACCAGGACCACGTCGTTCCCCTCGTATCTCTTCTCAAGAATTCTCCCCGCTCTCGAAAGCAGCGCTAAAAGCGACCCCTCACTTTGCGGCACCCGCACATGCACCCTCATGCTCCACGCCGTCAACATCGAGGCCAACTCCGACAAAAAGCCCTCCATCCCCTGACCCGTCTTGGCCGAAATCACTACCCCGTGGGGGGCACCTCTCGCCTCCCACTCCAAGGTCGTCCAATTTTCCAATCGGTCCGCCTTATTCCACACCGTTAACGTGTGCTTCTCACCCGCCCCAATCTTTTGCAACACCTCATCCACTGCCCTCCTCTGCTCCTCCCTCTGCGGGTGACTCGCATCCACCACATGAATCAAAACATCCGCAAAAGCCACCTCCTCCAGCGTCGATTGAAACGACTCCACCAGATGCGTCGGTAATTTCTTTAAAAAACCCACCGTATCCCCCAGCAAAACCCGCACCCCATTCGGCATGCGAAACTGCCGTATCGTCGGATCCAAAGTCGCAAAGAGCCGATCCTCCGCCACCACTTCCGAGTGGGTCAATCGGTTCATCAAGGTCGACTTACCCGCATTGGTATACCCCACCAGCGCCGCCACCGGCCAATGTTGCCGCATTCGTCCCTCCCGCTGAATCATCCGATGCTTCCGCACCTCCGCCAAATCCCGCTCTAATCGGGTAATCCTCTCCTGCACCCTTCGCCGATCCACCTCCAACTGGGTCTCTCCCGGCCCCCGCATCCCAATTCCACCCGACTGCCTCGATAAGTGAGTCCACATGCCCGTCAACCTCGGCAATAGATAAACGAGTTGGGCCAACTCAATCTGCAACTTTCCCTCTTTCGACTTCGCCCGCTGGGCGAAGATATCCAAAATTAGCTGAGTTCGATCCAGCACCTTACAGGAAAAGATACCCTCTAAATTCCGTGCTTGGGCCGGGCTTAACTCGTCATCAAATATGATCGTGTCCGCCTTCTTCCCCTTCGCCGCCACCGAGAGCTCCGCCGCTTTGCCGCTCCCAATGTAGGTCGGAGCCACCGGATGATCTAATTTTTGCGTCGCCCGATCCGCCACCTCGCCCCCCGCACTGTGCACCAGCAAAGCCAACTCATCCAACGACTCTCCCACCTCGTAGCGACCCGATTTGTGCGTCTCCAGCCCCACGAGGAAAGCCCGCTCCATCGGCTTGTCCCGACCCGTGCTCACCATCATGTGGACATAGCCCCCCGCTCCAGCGCTCGCACCAGCTTCTCCACCCCAGCTCGCGGCAAGGGCTCTCGGGGATCAATCTCGATACTTCGGATATTAGGAATTCCCTGAAACCAGGTCAATTGACGCTTCGCGTACCCCCGCGTCGCGGCCACAATTTTGTCACACGCCTCACTCCTCCCCAACTTTCCCTTCACCACCTCTCCCACCTCCCGATACCCGATCGCCCGCGCACCCGGACAACTCTCCCAACCCCCTTGCTCCATCAAACCCTTCACCTCCTCCAACCATCCATCTCGAAACATTCCCTCCACCCTCTTTCGGATCACCCCCTGCAAGATTTCGATCGAAGGCAAAAGATACCAGCACTCCACTCCAGCCATTCCACCCTTCGTCGTCTCCTTTTCTTGCCAATCCGACAATCTTCTTCCCGTCTGCTCCCACACCGCCAACGCCCGAATGACCCTTCTTCTGTTTTTTAAATCTGCGCCCTGCGCCCACCCCGGATCAACCCTCCTCACCTCCTCCGCTAGCTCCTCCGTGCCTTTCCGCTCGAGCTTTTGCCCCACTATCGCATCGGTCGCGGGGGCCTTGGACAACCCCCGCGTCAACACT
>LIBO01000168.1 GCA_001438005.1 Verrucomicrobia subdivision 6 bacterium BACL9 MAG-120507-bin52
TATCCCCATCTTTGTAGCAGAAAACCGGAATGGGAACGAGCCCGAGGCTACTCTAACTACCCTGGCGACGGAGCAGTGCAGGTAGGTCGGGTAGTTTGAGCAGTTTGGCGGAAAGGAAGTAGGCCCCGACCCCGAAAGCCACCCAGATCAGGGTGCCACTGATCCGCACGCTCAGCGGACCACCCAGCGGATGAATGAAAATGCCGCCAACGAGAAGTGCGCCGATGAGGGCAAGGCAACAGAGCAGGATCTTACCGACCCCTTGGAGGAAGTGGGGCTCGAGCAGGTTGCCCACATATCGGTGTGAGGCCCAAGCGAGTTGGAGAATGTTGAGGGTGGCCACCGAGGCAGTAGTGAGCGTGAGCCCTAAAATGCCGAGGTTGTAGACCCGAATCAGAATGTAGTTGAAGGTGAGGTTAAGAAAAATTCCAGTCAAACTGACGCGAAGAGGAATGTCCGGACGATCAATGGCGGAGAGGGCGGGGGCGACAACTTTCATACAGGCGTAGGAAACCAAGCCAAGGGAGTAGCCTTTGAGAGCTAAAGCGGTGAGGGCGGTGCTCTCGGAGCTGAATCGGCCGTACTGGAATATCGAAGCAACGATAGGTTCGGCCAAGAGGAAGAGACCGATGGCGGCCGGTAGGGTCAGGAAGAGGGTTTGGCGAATACCGACGAGGAGACGATCGCGCAGGGCGACCTTTTCATCCAGAGCCGCGTGACGAGCGAGGTGGGGAAGGGTGACGGTGGCCACGGCGACACCAAAGAGACCGATGGGGAGTTGGATGAGGCGAAAGGCGTTGTTCAGGCAGGTGACAGAGCCCTCGGCCAGGTAGGAGGCGAAGAAGCCGTTGATCATGACGTTGACTTGGACGGCGGCGGCTCCGATGGAGGCGGGGCCAAGGAGGCGAAGCACTTTTTTTAGGTCGGGATCGTTCCAGACGATGAGCCAGCGCGGTTGGTAGCCGAGGGAGATGGCGCGGGGAACCATGACGAGCCATTGGGCGAGTCCGCCGACGAGGACGCCGATGGCGAAGCCGTAAACAGAGCGTTGACCGAAGGTGGGGTCGAGCATCCAGGCGAGGAGGAGGCCGACAGTGATCGAGACAAAGTTAAAGGCGGCCGAGGCAAAGGCGGGCAGGCCGAAGTGGTGGAGGCTATTGAGGAGACCCATGTAGACCGCGGCCAGTGAGAGAAAAAGGATGAAGGGGAAAAGGATGCGAGTGAGTTCGGCGGTGAGCTCTAGTTTTCCGGGCACGGTGGCAAAGCCTGGGTTGAGGAGGCGAACGAGGGGATCGGCGAAAATGATTCCGGCCGTGACCAGGAGCAGGAGGAAAACGAACAGAAGCGTGTTGACGTTGCTGGCGAGGCGAAAGGCGGAGGTTTTCCCGTCCTGGGCAAGTTTCTTGGAAAAGATGGTGACGAAGGCGGTGGAGAGGGCGCCTTCGGCAAAAAGATCGCGGAGGAGGTTCGGGATGCGGAAGGCGGCGATGAGGGCATCGAGCTCCTTGCCTGCTCCAAGGAAGGTGTTGAGGAGAATTTCGCGGATGAGGCCGAGGACGCGGGAGGCGCCGATGGCGGCCATGACCCGGGAGGTGCCTTTGGTGCTCATTTTTGGTTCAACCTTTGCTCGCAGGCGGTGAGGACTTCTTCGGGGGTGAGGCGGGTCAGGCAACGATGATCGATCGGGCAGGCTTTCAGAAAGCAGGGGCTACAGGAGACTTTATGGCGAACGACGGTGACGGAGGTGCCGAGGGGGCCGGTCCAAGCCGGTTCGGTCGAGCCGAAGATGGCAACGGCGGGTTTTCGTAGGTAGGCCGCGAGGTGCATGGGTCCGCTATCGTGGCAGAGGGTAAGGTGAGCGTGAGCGATCCAGTGAGCAAGTTCGAGGGTGCTGGTCTTTCCAGAAAGATCGGTGATGGGGGAGCCGAGGGATTGGGCCACGGCGCGGCAGGCTTCGATATCTGCAGGCCCGCCCAAGAGAATGGGTTGAAGGGAGTGGGATTTTTGGAGGTCGCGAATGACGGAGGCGAAAGAGGTGGGGTCCCACCGTTTGGCGGGTCCGTAGGCGGCGCCGGGGAAAATGGCGAGGTAGGGTTGGGCAGGGGCGTCTTGGGGTTTGGGGAGAGTGGGGGGTAGGGGAAGTTCGGCTTTGCCTTTGGGAAGTCCGAGATCCTCCAGCAAGCCGAGGTACTGGTCGGCCACGTGGACGTAGCCGTAGGGAGTGGTGCGGCGGGGACGATTTTCGGTGAGTAGGTAATCGCGCAGTGGGCGCGAGAAGCCGGCTCGATAGGGAGCGGGGAGAGTTTCAAGGGCAGCGCGCAAAGAGTTGGGGAAAAGGGTGGCGGAGGAGACGTGCCGATTTTTAAAAATGGAGTGGAGGGAAAACGGAGAGGAAGGGGCGGGGATGAATTCGATTTCGGGAAGGAGGAGTGGGGCCAGAGGGGCAAGCGCTGGGGGACCGACGACGAGAAGTGGGGCGCGACGATTCAGCCAGCCTTGGTAGAGGTGGACGGAGGGGAGGGCGAGGATGAAGTCACCCAGCCAGTTGGGCAGGCGGAGGAGGTGAGGGTTGCCCGATGAGGCGGGGGAGGGAATCACCAGGTGATTTCCGGCGCTGAATCAGCCGGATGCCTGATCCTTCTTAGCGGAAGATCCCCGGGGCGGCCCGACGGTTGGCGTTGTGGGAGGAATCGGACTCACCTTCGGACGAGGGACGATCTTCGCCATAGCCAACGGTGCTGATATTGGAGCCGCTGGCACCGAGGCCAATGAGATATTGGCGGACGGCGTTGGCCCGTTTCTCGCTGAGGGCGAGATTGTACTGAGGAGTGCCCCGAGCGTCGGTGTGACCCGCAATAACGATTTTGGTGTTGGAGTTGTTGCTGAGGTAGTTGGCCAGCTTGTCGAGCTTGGGGCGCTCCTTGGCTTCGATAGTAAAACTGTCGTAAGCGAAAAAGACCGTTTCCGATTTGAGGGTTTCGTAGTCGGCGGTGTCGGGGTTGCCGGAGCGTTCGGGGAGA
>LIBO01000169.1 GCA_001438005.1 Verrucomicrobia subdivision 6 bacterium BACL9 MAG-120507-bin52
CCGACCTGCACCATCGAGACCACCATCGGAGGAAAAATTCCACTCGCCTCCATCGGGCTGACCATCGATTCCCCCTCCTTCACATTGTCGTGAATGCTCTCCACCGCACCACTCACTCGCAGATTTCCCGCCGTATCCCGCGTGATCTGCAAAGCCTGTAAAATCGGTACGCCCGAGGAAACCAAGGTCCCCAGCGTCCGGCTGAAACGAGCCACCGAGGTTTTCGTCAGCATGTCACCAAAGAGAGGAATTTTAAGGATGTAGGTGTCCAACATTGAGGCCACTCCCGGCAGTTTCATGGAAAAGCGCAGAACGAAAACAAAAACGGTGATGGCAACCGTGATCAAAATAAAATTTCCCTGAATGAATCGGCTTAAATCCATCACCGCCTGCGTAATGAAGGGCAGGGGACGACCGCCTAACATGTCCTTAAAGATCGCTTCAAACTTCGGCACGATAAACAGCATCAAAAAGGTCACGATGCCGACCGCAATCGTTAAAACGACCAGCGGGTAGACCATCGCCGAGGTCACCTTGCCTTTGATTCGTTGGCTCTTCTCCGCAAATTCCGCCAATCGCGTCAGCACTATCTCCAGCACGCCGCCCAGCTCTCCCGCCTTCACCATGTTCACGTACAACTTGTTAAAAGCCTTGGGGTGTTGGGAGAGTGCCTCCGAGAAAGTCGTGCCCCCCTCGACCGACTCGGCCAACCCACTCATGATCTTTTTTAAATTCGGATTCTTCTCCTGCTTGCCTAAAGTTCGCAAGCTCCGCAACAAGGGAAGACCCGCACTGATCAGGGTCGAGAGTTGTCGCGTAAAGATGGTCAGAATCTTCGCCGGTACTTTTCCCGTTCCGCCTCCGCCCCCCAACGAAAAATTGAGGGAAAATCCCTTCTTCTTCACCTTGCCCGCCGCATCGGCCGTCGTTTCCGCAATATTGGTGGGGAACTGCCCCTTCTTTTTTACCGCGGCGGCCGCGTCGGACGCGTTATTTGCCTCCAGGGTTCCCTGATGGGTTTTTCCCTGGGCATCCACGGCGGTATAGGCAAAGAGAGGCATAGGCTTTAGGTGTACTTAAGAACTTCCTCGATGGTGGTGTGCCCCTCAAGGAGATTTCGTATTCCATCCTGTCGCAACGTGGTCATCCCCAATTCGATTCCCTTTTGCCGAATCACGACCGAGGGAGCCCTCTCATTGATCAAAAGCCGGATCGGCTCCCGCACATCCAATAGTTCATAAATACCCACTCGTCCCTTATAGCCCGTTCCATTGCACACCTCACAACCCTTTCCGAAATAAAAGGGTTGGTCTCCCACCTCCGACGGCGTCATCCCCAACTGCTGCAACACCTCCTCCTTCGGCCGAAACGGAGTCCGACACTCCTTGCAAACTCTTCGCAAAAGTCGCTGCGCCAAAACCCCCTCCATCGTCGCCGACATCAAAAACGGCTCCACCCCCATGTCGAGCAACCGCGTCACCGCCCCGGCCGCATCGTTCGTATGCAAGCTGGTCATGACCAAATGCCCCGTCAAACTCGCTTGAATTGCGATCTGCGCCGTCTCCAAATCCCGCGTCTCTCCCACCAGAATCTTGTCGGGGTCCTGCCGCAAAAACGCCCGCAGCGCCCGGGCAAAGGTGAGACCGATCGCCTCATTTGCCGGGACCTGAATGATTCCTTCTAATTCATACTCCACCGGATCCTCCACCGTCAAAATTTTCGTATCAATCTGGTTCACCCGCCCTAGGCACGAGTACAGCGTCGTCGTTTTCCCTGAACCCGTGGGCCCCGTCACAATGAAAATCCCATTCGGTTTCTCGATTGTCTCGCAGATGTAGTCGTAAATGTGCTTGGGAATTCCCAGCTTCTCCAAATCTAAATTCACCACCGATCGATCCAACACCCGCAAGACCACGCTCTCGCCGTACTGCGTGGGCAAGGTCGAGACCCGCAAATCCACTTGCCGCCCCGCCAGCAACGTCTGAATTCGACCGTCCTGAGGGACCCTTCGCTCCGCAATGTTCAAATTCGCCATCACCTTCACTCGTGAGGTCAGGGGAATGGCCAAACGGCGGGGCGGGGGAGCCATCTCATACAGCGCCCCGTCCACCCGATACCGAATTTTGAACTCCTTCTCAAACGGCTCCAGATGAATGTCACTCGCCTTGGCATGAATCGCCCGCGCAATGATCGTGTTGACATACTTGATGATGGGCGCACTGCCCGCCTCATTCAGATCCACCCCTTCTGAAGTCACCGAGGCATCTGGCGCGTTCTCTAACTCGCGCAAGACATCATCGATGTTCACCTCCGCCGACCCATAATGCTTGTCCAACAAAGGCTGAATCTGCTCGGGCGGGGCCACCACTTGGGCAATCTCTCGACCCGTGGCAAATCGCAAATCTTCTAAAGCCTGCACCGCCAACGGATCCGCCAGTGCCACCGTCAAGGTCGTCTCATCCCCCGCCACCGGCAGCGCCCCCAAATTCCGCGCGGTGTGGGGCGGAATTCTCGCCAACAGCTCCGGACTCAAATCTAATCCGCTGACATCGGCCAAAAGGGGAAGACCCATGCTGTCCGCTATCTTTTCCAAAATCTGCGGCATCTGAATGATTCCGAAATTGGCCAAAATCATCTCCACCGGCTTCCCCGACCGACTCAGCTCATCCTGAATCTCCCGCGACTGCTCCTCCGAGAGCACATTCTGCTCCTGCAAAAAGGGAAGGAGGTGTCGTGCGTCCATGATTAATCCTTATCCCCCATCGTGGCCGAAATCACCTCTTCCGGAGTCGTCATGCCCGACACCACTTTCCGGATTCCGTCCTCCCGCAAAACCCGCATGCCCAAGTCCCTCGCCCGTTGGCGAATTTTCGAAACGGGAACCCCCTCATTGATCAAGTGCCGAATCTCATCATCCACCACGAAAATTTCGAAAATCCCCGCCCGTCCCCGATACCCCGTTCCCCGACATCGATCGCATCC
>LIBO01000170.1 GCA_001438005.1 Verrucomicrobia subdivision 6 bacterium BACL9 MAG-120507-bin52
CCCACCTGCACCATCGAGACCACCATCGGAGGAAAAATTCCACTCGCCTCCATCGGGCTGACCATCGATTCCCCCTCCTTCACATTGTCGTGAATGCTCTCCACCGCACCACTCACTCGCAGATTTCCCGCCGTATCCCGCGTGATCTGCAAAGCCTGTAAAATCGGTACGCCCGAGGAAACCAAGGTCCCCAGCGTCCGGCTGAAACGAGCCACCGAGGTTTTCGTCAACATGTCACCAAAGAGAGGAATTTTGAGGATGTAGGTGTCCAACGTCGAAGCCACCCCCGGCAGTTTCATGGAAAAGCGCAGAACGAAAACAAAAACGGTGATGGCAACCGTGATCAAAATAAAATTTCCCTGAATGAATCGGCTTAAATCCATCACCGCCTGCGTAATGAAGGGCAGGGGGCGACCGCCTAACATGTCCTTAAAGATCGCTTCAAACTTCGGCACGATAAACAGCATCAAAAAGGTCACGATGCCGACCGCAATCGTTAAAACGACCAGCGGGTAGACCATCGCCGAGGTCACCTTGCCTTTGATTCGTTGGCTCTTCTCCGCAAATTCCGCCAATCGCGTCAGCACTATCTCCAGCACGCCGCCCAGCTCTCCCGCCTTCACCATGTTCACGTACAACTTGTTAAAAGCCTTGGGGTGTTGGGAGAGTGCCTCCGAGAAAGTCGTGCCCCCCTCGACCGACTCGGCCAACCCACTCATGATCTTTTTTAAATTCGGATTCTTCTCCTGCTTGCCTAACGTTCGCAAGCTCCGCAACAAGGGAAGACCCGCACTGATCAGGGTCGAGAGTTGTCGCGTAAAGATGGTCAGAATCTTCGCCGGTACTTTTCCCGTTCCGCCTCCGCCCCCCAACGAAAAATTGAGGGAAAATCCCTTCTTCTTCACCTTGCCCGCCGCATCGGCCGTCGTTTCCGCAATATTGGTGGGGAACTGCCCCTTCTTTTTTACCGCGGCGGCCGCGTCGGACGCGTTATTTGCCTCCAGGGTTCCCTGATGGGTTTTTCCCTGGGCATCCACGGCGGTATAGGCAAAGAGAGGCATAGGCTTTAGGTGTACTTAAGAACTTCCTCGATGGTGGTGTGCCCCTCAAGGAGATTTCGTATTCCATCCTGTCGCAACGTGGTCATCCCCAATTCGATTCCCTTTTGCCGAATCACGACCGAGGGAGCCCTCTCATTGATCAAAAGCCGGATCGGCTCCCGCACATCCAATAGTTCATAAATACCCACTCGTCCCTTATAGCCCGTCCCATTGCACACCTCACAACCCTTTCCGAAATAAAAGGGTTGGTCTCCCACCTCCGACGGCGTCATCCCCAGCTGCTGCAACACCTCCTCCTTCGGCCGAAACGGAGTCCGACACTCTTTGCAAACTCTTCGCAAAAGTCGCTGCGCCAAAACCCCCTCCATCGTCGCCGACATCAAAAACGGCTCCACCCCCATGTCGAGCAACCGCGTCACCGCCCCGGCCGCATCGTTCGTATGCAAACTGGTCATGACCAAATGCCCCGTCAAACTTGCTTGAATTGCGATCTGCGCCGTCTCCAAATCCCGCGTTTCTCCCACCAGAATCTTGTCGGGGTCCTGCCGCAAAAACGCCCGCAGCGCCCGGGCAAAGGTGAGACCGATCGCCTCATTTGCCGGGACCTGAATGATTCCTTCTAATTCGTACTCCACCGGATCCTCCACCGTCAAAATTTTCGTATCAATCTGGTTCACCCGCCCCAAACAAGAGTACAGCGTCGTCGTTTTCCCTGAACCCGTGGGCCCCGTCACAATGAAAATCCCATTCGGTTTCTCGATTGTCTCGCAGATGTAGTCGTAAATGTGCTTGGGAATTCCCAGCTTCTCCAAATCTAAATTCACCACCGATCGATCCAACACCCGCAAGACCACGCTCTCGCCGTACTGTGTGGGCAAGGTCGAGACCCGCAAATCCACTTGCCGTCCCGCGAGCAGAGTCTGAATTCGACCGTCCTGCGGGACCCTTCGCTCCGCAATGTTCAAATTCGCCATCACCTTCACTCGTGAGGTCAGGGGAATGGCCAAACGGCGGGGCGGGGGAGCCATCTCATACAGCGCCCCGTCCACCCGATACCGAATTTTGAACTCCTTCTCAAACGGCTCCAGATGAATGTCACTCGCCTTGGCATGAATCGCCCGCGCAATGATCGTGTTGACATACTTGATGATGGGCGCACTGCCCGCCTCATTCAGATCCACCCCTTCTGAAGTCACCGAGGCATCTGGCGCGTTCTCTAACTCGCGCAAGACATCATCGATGTTCACCTCCGCCGACCCATAATGCTTGTCCAACAAAGGCTGAATCTGCTCGGGCGGGGCCACCACTTGGGCAATCTCTCGACCCGTGGCAAATCGCAAATCCTCTAAAGCCTGCACCGCCAGCGGATCCGCCAGTGCCACCGTCAAGGTCGTCTCATCCCCCGCCACCGGCAGCGCCCCCAAATTCCGCGCGGTGTGGGGCGGAATTCTCGCCAACAGCTCCGGACTCAAATCTAATCCGCTGACATCGGCCAAAAGGGGAAGACCCATGCTGTCCGCTATCTTTTCCAAAATCTGCGGCATCTGAATGATTCCGAAATTGGCCAAAATCATCTCCACCGGCTTCCCCGACCGACTCAGCTCATCCTGAATCTCCCGCGACTGCTCCTCCGAGAGCACATTCTGCTCCTGCAAAAAGGGAAGGAGGTGTCGTGCGTCCATGATTAATCCTTATCCCCCATCGTGGCCGAAATCACCTCTTCCGGAGTCGTCATGCCCGACACCACTTTCCGGATTCCGTCCTCCCGCAAAACCCGCATGCCCAAGTCCCTCGCCCGTTGGCGAATTTTCGAAACGGGAACCCCCTCATTGATCAAGTGCCGAATCTCATCATCCACCACGAAAATTTCGAAAATCCCCGCCCGTCCCCGATACCCCGTTCCCCGACATCGATCGCACCC
>LIBO01000171.1 GCA_001438005.1 Verrucomicrobia subdivision 6 bacterium BACL9 MAG-120507-bin52
AGCCACCCCCGTCCTTCCACCCGACCCAAAGCTTAACGAACTCTCCCGCGTTCTCGAAAATACCATGCGGGAGGCGGAGGGCATTGGCCTGGCCGCACCCCAAATCGGAATCTCCCTGCAAATTGCGGTGGTGGATTTGCGTAAGATCGAAAAGCGTCCCTCCACCATGGAGCTGGGTGGAAAACCGGTCGATTGGCGCGTTCATATGCCCCTCTTTTTTTGTAATCCCGTAGTCACTTTGACTCGCCGCAGGGACGAGGAGGACGAAGGTTGCCTGAGCTTTCCCAACTTACACGGCCCCGTCCGCCGCAGCCTCCGAATCCAAATGGACTATCAAGACCTGAAGGGAAATCGCCTGACCCTGGCCGCCGGCGGCCTTCTCGCTCGGGCCCTCCAGCATGAGGTGGATCATCTCATGGGCATTCTTTTTATCGATCGCATGTCGCCCGATACCCGCCGCACTCTTGCCCCGGAACTTGAAACGCTTCAACGGCTATATCCCGCCCGCTCGTAACGCAACATGCTGATTTGCGCCGGTGCACTGATCGAATCCTCCGGGCAAATTCATCGCCCGGGTCACCTGCGGATGGATCGTGAAATCATCACGCAGATCGGCACTTCCCTGAATTCCCAAGTCGGGGAGGAAGTTCTCCATCTTCCCGATCTCACCCTCGCTCCAGGGTGGATCAACCTCCACGCCCATCTGGAACTTGCCTCACTGTTTCGTGAACTGATGCCCGGGAAAGATTTTCCTTTTTGGCTAAAACAGGTCCTCGCCCGACTACCAGGTCTGAATTCCGAAACCCGACGCGAATCGATTCAACGGTCCGCCCAAGATGCGCTTCGCACAGGCACCACCTCCATTGTTTCGATTACTTCCGATCTTCACGCCATGGCGGGCTTAAGCTCAACCGCCGCCCGAGTCTGGTGGGCGCTGGAATTCATGGACATACAAAGTCAGCCCGAGGTTTCTGCGACCGTGGAACGAGCCATGGCTTGGCTATCTCGGAATCCAGCCAATCCATGGCACCTTGCCCTTTCTCCCCACGCCCCATACACCGCCTCTCCAAAACTTTATCAGGAAATCCTGACATCATGCTCGATCCACAAAATTCCCTTCACCACCCACCTGGCCGAATCCCCCGAGGAAACCTCCTTGCTGGCGGGCAAGGAAACCTCATTTCGCGACATCCTCCCCAAAGAACCTCCACGCACTGATTTCGGAAAGAGCCAATCGCCGGTCGCATGGTGCCAAACAAACCAAACTCTTCCCGAAGATGCCATTCTTGCCCACGGGAATGAGCTGCAACCTTCCGACTTGCCCTACCTCAAGGAACGCAAGGTCACCCTTGTTCATTGCCCCACATCTCACGAATGGTTTGGCCGAAAATCATTTCCCTTCCAGCTTCTGCAGAATAACGGGATCCCCGTTTCTCTCGGAACCGATAGCCCCGCCAGCTCCCCCAATTTGCCTCTCGATCTTCGTCAGGAGGTCCGCCTATTCCGTCAAAAATACTCCCATGTCTCCCCTCACGAGGCTTGGCAGATGATCACCACTATCCCGGCCCGTGCCTTGGGCTGTGAATCCAATCTCGGTAACTTACAGGACGGATGCTGGGCCGATTGGGTTGGATGGCGTGTCCCACTCGACCAAGACCCTTACTCCGCCATTCTTGAAAGCCAAGATCCGGCCGAACTTACCTGCGTCGCGGGAAAGATTACCCGACACGAAAAGATTTAACCTCGTCCCCCACCCCCTTCCCTCGGCACGATAGTAGGGTATGAACTCGCCAGCTTTTCTGTCAGATATTCAATCTCGAAAAACTGCCCGACACCACGATCACCGCCACCGCGCGCTACCCACCTCCTCCAACCCAATCTCCTTTGCCGATAACGACTACCTCTTTTTATCCTGTCACCCTGCGGTCATCCATGCCGCCCGGCAAGCGCTTGCGGAATATGGTGCTGGTGCGCGTGCCGCCCGGCTCTTGGCGGGCCCTTGCCCCGAACATCAAAAGCTGGAGTCTGCCCTTGCCTCATGGAAAGGAACGGAACGTGCCCTCCTCTTTGCCTCAGGTTACCTCACCCCTCTCGGAGTTATCCCGGCTCTGGTTGGATCAGGCGATACCATCCTGATGGAACGAAATGCACACGCTTGCCTTTTCGATGGGGCAAAACTTTCCGATGCCCGACTCCGTCTCTTTTCGCGGCACGACCTCACAACCTTAAAAAAAAGCCTCGATGCCACTCTCGCACTCAAACCCAAAGGCAAAATCCTCGTGGTCGTCGAATCCCTTCACTCCATGGATGGCGATATCGCCCCCCTGCCAGAAATCATTCGCCTCAAAAGTGAGGCCGGGGCATGGCTTCTACTGGACGAGGCTCACGCCGGTGGAATTTTCGGAGAGCAAGGGGCCGGCCTTGCTTCTGAGCTTGGTCTAACCTCCTCCGTCGATCTTCAGATGGGCACTTTGGGAAAGAGCTTGGGCTCCTCGGGTGGTTTTATTGCCAGCCGAGACACCATCATCGATCACCTGCTCAACGAAGCTCGCACCTTCCTTTTTGGCACGGCTCTTCCGCCCTCCGCCGCCGCCTCCGCGCAGGCCGCGCTTTCGATTGTCCGTTCGGCGGAGGGAGATCAACTTCGCCAGAAACTGAAACAGAATATCCGCCACTTTGTCTCCTCCTACCCCTCCCCCCAATCGGGTCCGATTCATCCCATCCATTGCGGTTCTAACTCCTCCGCTGCCTCCGCCTCCCAGCACCTGCAAGAGCTTGGGCTGAATGTCCCTGCCATTCGCACTCCGACCGTACCCGCCGGAACCGCGAGACTTCGTCTCAGCCTTTCCGCCCGTCACACTCAGGACGAGTTAGCCAAAGTCATTCATGCCTTAAAAAATCTCCCTCTTTCGTGACCCCGTCAGAAATCATTCGTCTGGATCGCCAGAATCTTTGGCATCCCTT
>LIBO01000172.1 GCA_001438005.1 Verrucomicrobia subdivision 6 bacterium BACL9 MAG-120507-bin52
AAATGCGGCATCAGGCCATAAGCCTTCTTCCCGTAACGAAAAGCCGCACAACCACACTTATCGGTGCTTAAAAGATGGGAGGCCCCCTTCGGCAATCCAAAGTGATCCCCGTGCCACATCAGAGCCGGAAAGTTTTCCGGAAGTCTGCGTAAAACAGGATCTTTGAAGGCGTCCGGGAGTTTTCGAACGGAAAACCATCCAATCTCCTTCTCCCCAGCCGCCACCTCTGCGCCCACTGCCGCCGCCAGAAGCTGGGCACCTAAGCAAATACCCATCACGGGCTTTTCGGCTTGGACAAACTGCTTGAGCAAACCGATCTCCTCTTTCAAATGTTTGAGTTTACCCTGATCTGCCACACTCATCGTACCCCCCATCACGACAATCCCTGCCAAAGATCCTGCCTCCGAAGGAACCGGATGCCCCTGATCGATCCGAACTTTCCGAACCTTATGCCCCGCCTTCACGATCTCCTCCTCGATCGTGCCCGGACCCTCCATCGCTTGGTGCTGGATAATAAGAACTTCAGACATGCCAAAACGATCCGCAATCGCATCTTACTCCGCAACTATCTTTCTCCCATAAGTTGACCACCTCTGTGGATAGGAGTAAGACAACTTAAGTGAAACGTCTTTGTGCCCTTGTTATGACCTTGGCCCTGGCTTGGCAGATCGGTCTGCCGCAAGGGCTCCTGCAAACGGTCGCCTGGGGCTGGATGCTCACCTCCTACTCCCAAGAATCCGGTTTCGGCGAAGGGCTAAAGAAAACTTTCGACGGACAACACCCTTGCGGTCTGTGCGAGCGCATCGCCCAAACCCGCCCCGTCTCCACGCCAACGACCCTTTCCGCGCTTTCCTCGCTACCGGCTGATTTTCTTTGGGTTCTGGAAACCGTCACCGGCCGCATATCCAACTCCCGTGAGGTTTCTCACTTTTCCTCAACTGAATATCTGTTCGGCGCGGATCGCGCCTCTCCACTCCTCCCCCCTCCCCGAGCCTAAATCTCAACTACTTGGTTCCTGGAAACCACGCCTGCGCGTTGGCTTCCATTTGAGATTTAACCCGCTGGTCCGAATCCTTGGATCAGATTTCCCGGCTCGTCCGGGAGGAAAGAAGAAAGATATGAACTGGATTACAAAATTTACTTTGGTGGCTTGTCTCGTTCTAGCGATTGTGGAACTCTCGAATGCCCAACTAATTACCTCTGTCCCAGGTCCGGACGATCAAGGTGGAATGTTGATGCCCATGGTAACCATCACGAACTACGACAATATCAATAACCCAACCCGTGGAAACATCTCGATCGTCTTCAATAACAGCCATGTCCCTCTTCTCCAAGGGTTGCAGGAATGGAGCCCAGGAAGCTGGTTCTCACAGGATGCCGCCTGGAGACAAGACCTAGGCTCTCCAGCCGGCACCGCAGGAACTCCCGTTGAAAGTGCCGGTCAAGGAGACCTCTTTAACAACCAGTATGGATTTATGTTCATGAGTATGGGAACGGGAAAAATACCGATCGGTAAATCGCTCGCAATTCGCCTGAACGACTGGTCCTCTCCCTTCCTTGAGTCTTATAACTACTCCTCAGGTAGCAACCGCTGGGATCGTGTATTTACAGAAGAAGGATCGCAAGTCCTATGGAACGGAAGCATGTGGCACAATTTTTTCACCCTTCCTGCAACTGCTCCTGCGGGAACCTATAGCGCGACATTTGAAATCTTTATCGCCAATACCCCGTTTAATAGCACGACGGGGTTCGCGCAATACGACTCTACCGCATTGAATGCACAGGCAGATCCGAATTTCAATCCCGCCTCCGTGACCTACACTTGGGCGGTTATCCCTGAACCATGCCTCATGCATTTGCTGGGCTTGAGTTGCGCCTTAGCCGTATGGGTTCGTTTTCGGACAAGCCAAAGAACCCGTGCGAATCCGGCTTCTTAAGCAGGACATTGCAGGATTTTCCCTACTGGAGTTGCTGGTCGGGATCACGATTCTGGGGGCGCTCGCGTCTTTCCTGATACCAGCGGTCGCATCTTCAAGGGAGAAATCCCTACGTTCTACTTGCATGGAACGAATGAAGAATCTGGGCATGGGAATCCAGCTTTATACGCAGGACCATGACGGGGAGTTTCCTCGAAGCTCTCATAGCGCATCCACCTACCGTGAGTCAGGATGGACGGAGTCAGTTCTGCCTTACCTGAACATTCCGTTGCCGTCTTCCACCGAAGGTTGGCAACAGGTCGTCAACCAATACCACCGCTGTCCCAGCGATCGCCGCCATGGACCTTATGATTTCAGTTATGGGTTGAATGTTTATTTCGAACTCGACCCAGAGGGCGACGACTATCTTGGCAGCCCAACGCAGTGGCGAAAAACGATCGCGATCCCAAAACTCTCCCGAACGATCTTGCTCGCTGAACTACCTGAAACGGAGGGAGCCGACCATTTTATGTGTCACCAATGGTCAAACATCCGCGGAGCAAGCAATGCAGTTGCAGCTGGCCGACACAAAGGTCGCGCAAACTATCTGTTTGCAGATGGTCATATTGAGGCGATGGCTCTATCGCAAACATTTATCTCTCGAACGAACAACCTCTGGAACCCGTCTGTCGCCAGATAAAAAGCCCACACCTTTTTTCGTATCGTCGAATACTATGAAAATCGGGGCAAATTCTCTAACTCAGCCTTTCGCTTCAGGAGCGTTCTTCAAGAACCAATCGTAGGTTGAAGCAATTCCATCCTCAGTCGTAACCTTCGGCCTCCAACCCATCCCACGTATCTTCGTTACATCTAAAAGTTTTCGAGGCGTCCCGTCCGGTTGACTCCTGTCCCAACGGATCCCCCCAAGAAAACCCACCGCCTTTTTCACGTTCTCCGCCAACTCCGCAATCGTCGAGTCCTCCCCCACCCCCACATTCACAATCTCCCGCCCATCGTACTTCTCCAA
>LIBO01000173.1 GCA_001438005.1 Verrucomicrobia subdivision 6 bacterium BACL9 MAG-120507-bin52
CGAAGCCCGCAAAAACTCCCACTTCCCCACCTTTGCCCCCCACCTCGAAAAGCTTCTCTCTCTCTCCCGCCAAATGGCCGACCTCTGGGGCTACGCCGACCAACCTTACGATGCCCTCCTCGAAGGCTACGAACCAGGTTGGCTCACCCGCGATGTCACTTCTCTCTTTGCCAAACTTCGCCCCCGCTTGGTCGCGATCGCCGAAAAAGCTTTTGCCATTCCCTCTCACCCATCCCGTAAAAACCTTCGCGGTCACTACCCTCGCGCCGACCAAGAGAAATTCCTCCAAGCTCTCTTGCCCAAAATCGGATTCGATACGACTGCCGGCCGGCTCGACACCAGCACCCACCCCTTCTGCTCTGGCCTTGGTCCGGGCGATACCCGCATGACCACCCGTTACGACGAAACCGACTTCATGGTCTCCCTCTACGGGGTCCTCCACGAGGCCGGCCACGGTCTCTACGATCAAGGTCTCCCCGAATCGCAAATCGGTACCCCCCTGGGCCAAGCCGCCTCCCTCGGTATTCACGAATCCCAATCCCGCCTTTGGGAAAACCGTGTCGGCCGCTCCCGCTCCTTCTGGAAATCCTGGTGGCCCGACCTCATCCAAGCTTTTCCCGACCTCACCGGCCATAACCACGAACAGTGCTGGCGTGCCTCCAACGCCGTGGAACGCTCCTTCATCCGCGTCGAGGCCGATGAAGTCACCTATGACCTCCACATCCTCTTGCGCTTTGAATTGGAAACAAAACTCCTGAAGGGAGATCTCGCCGTTCATGACCTGCCCGCCGCTTGGAACGAGCTGTTCGAAAAACTTCTCGGCTTAAAAGTCCCCGACGATGCCCGCGGTTGCCTGCAAGATATCCACTGGTCTCTTGGCGGCTTCGGCTACTTCCCCACCTACACGCTCGGCAACCTGACCTCCTCCCAACTTTGGCAGGCCGCGAATCGGGACCTTCCCACCCTCTCCGCCTCGGTAGAAAATCGCGACTACCAGCCCCTCCTTCGGTGGCTTCGTGAGAAAGTCCACTCTCACGGCCGTCGCTATGCCGCTGCCGACCTGGTCCAACACGCCACTGGAAAAGCTCTCGACCCTGAGGCCCATCTCAAAGTTCTCGAAGCCAAAGTTCAGGAACTGTCCCAATGATCTCCCCTGACCGAATGTCCCTGGTTATCAGCACCTACAATCATGTTCGACCTCTGGAACTGTGCTTGGCCGGTTTTCGTAATCAAACAGCTGCCCCGATGGAGATTCTCATCGCCGACGATGGCTCCACCCCACCCACCAAAGATCTTGTCGCACGACTCGCCGCCTCCCTCCCCTGCCCAGTCCATCACCTTTGGCACGAGGACAAAGGATTCCGCAAAAACACAATCCTCAACCATTGCTTAGCTGCGGCAAAAGGCGACTACCTTGTCCTGACCGATGCCGACTGTATTCCCCATCCCAGATTCATCGAAGATCATGCCGCCTTAGCCGAGCAGGGCTTCTGGGTGCAAGGCCGGCGCTCTTACCTGAATTCTGCGGCCTCTGCCTCGCTCCAGGTGAGCCAATACGTTCCAAGTTTTCGTCTCTTTTTCGCAGGTCAACTCACCGGGTGCGGCCAAAGCATTTCGTCTTCCCTTCCCCATTATTCAACGTGACACCGCCCAACGAGGAATCATTGGCTGCAACATGGCTATGTGGAAAAAAGATCTGCTCGACGTCAACGGCTGGGACGAGGAGTACGAGGGTTGGGGCCTTGGAGAAGACTCCGACATCGGCTCACGGCTCTATCATTTGGGCCGACCCCGCAAATTTGTCTACGGCCGCGCCGTTCTTTACCACCTGCACCACCCGATCCTCAGCCGTGACCACATCCCCCAAAGCCAGAGTCGCCTGGAAGAAACTCTTCGCACAAAAAAAGTCCGCTGCGACAAAGGGGTAAAACAGTATCTGAAATAGGGTCTGGATCGGCAAGGGGGCTTGCCCTTACCTGCTTTTCCTCACGGCCATGGCCGCACCCACAATTCCCGCCTCGTTGTGCAGCTTGGCCGCGACCACCTTCGCTCTTAATCCTTGCGAGGCCCGAGGGAGCCACTTCTCCGCCCGCTTGCTCACCCCGCCCCCGACAATGATCAGATCTGGATTGATCAAGCGATCCACCTGCTGAAGGTATTCCCTCACTCGTCGCGACCACTTTTTCCAACTCCAGCCGTGATCCTCTCTGGCCTTAGCACTGGCCGATTTTTCCGCGTCTTTCCCGCGAAGGGTTAGGTGACCCAGCTCCGTGTTCGGGATCAACTCGCTCCGATAAAAAAGTGCGCTCCCGATGCCTGTTCCCAACGTAATCATAACGACGACTCCCTTCTCTTTTTTTCCCGCTCCGTGATGGACTTCGGCCAGCCCCGCCGCGTCCGCATCGTTAATCACGACAAATTTTTGCCGGGTAGCTTTTTGAAAAACCAGCGCGGGATTCTTGCCCACCCATTGGGGTGACAAATTCACGGCCGTTTCCACGATCCCATCCCGAATCGGCCCCGGAAAACCGGCCCCGATCGGACCCTTCCACTGTAGCTGATCGACCAATTTTTTGACGGCTCGGCTCAACGCCGTCGGGGAGGCGGGATGCGGCGTGGGTATATGGCTGGGATCGCCCTGAAGAGTCCCCGCCGGAAACTCCACGATCCCCCCCTTTACTCCTGTCCCGCCGATATCGATCCCTAAAATCGTCACGAATGTAATCCTATCAACCGGACGTCCGCGCAAAAGCTTCGGATTGATCCACCTCGAGGCTTTTTCTTCCAACAAAACTGCTCCCAAGCCGCTCCAAGTCACATGCGAACAATCTTTCGGCCCATGCTTGCGATTCATCCCCATCGTGCAATTTTCAGTAAGACCAATGGACAACCCCGCTAAACTGCAGGATGAGCTGGAGGGATATTGTGGA
>LIBO01000174.1 GCA_001438005.1 Verrucomicrobia subdivision 6 bacterium BACL9 MAG-120507-bin52
GGGCGAGAGGCAGGAAAGTTGACGAAGTTGACCGAGCGTCTGCAGGAGTATCTTCGGACAGCCAGCGACGACTAAGAGAGTAGGGTCGGGTGAATTGACCTTTTCGGGATGAGGGGGGTGGAGTTAGGGTTGATGCATGTCCGCGGATGTCACGAAAGTTTTGGATCTAGAGAACGGACCGACCGATGAGGAGCTAGTTGCCCAGACAGTAAAAGGTGATTTGGCATCGTATGATGAGTTGATCCGGCGATTCCAGTCTCGGTTGTATGGGGTGATCTACCATTTGACCTCGAACCATGAGGATACCAATGACATGTTGATGGAGGTTTTTGACAAGGCGTACCGTAGTTTGCCGACGTTTCGGGGTCAGTCGTCGTTTTATACCTGGATTTACCGGATCGCGATTAATCGGACATTCAACTTTTTGGAAAAGAGAAAAAGGCGGCAGGGGGCGATGAGTTTGAATGAGATCGATGAGGATGGTTTACCTAAGTTCGATCTCCCTGACCCAGTGCATCGGAACAACCCAGTTAAGTCATCTATGCTCAATGAGTTGCAAAATAAATTGAACGAATCGATGCTTTCCCTGTCGAAAGAGCATAGGACAGTGGTAACCCTCTATGATATACAAGGACTTGCACATGCTGAGATCGGAAAGATCATGGGAACGACCGAAGGAACGGTACGTTCTAGGCTTCACTATGCTCACAAACAGCTACAGAAATCGCTTGGCATTTATCTAAGACGGTAAATGATAAAGAAAGATACCCAATGAACCAAAAAGAAGATTTTTCGGAGCTACAAAAGCTCCTGCAACTCAAGAAGCTGGAGACCCCAGGTCAGGCTTATTTTGATCGGTTTGTGGACGCGTTTCATCAGTACCAGAGGCAGGAGATTTTGCGGGAGGAACCTTGGTATATGAAAGTGGTGGAGGTGGTGATGGAGCCTTGGATTGCTGGGGTGCCTCGTTTGGCGACGGTCGCGACCGCCGCGGCTTGTTTGGTGGCTGGGATTGCCTTTTTCTTGAGCCCGATCGGATCGAACATGGCTCCTTTGGCGGATGGGAAAGTCGCGCACGCCAAGGGCATCATCGTGGCAGCGAATTCGACCGAAGATTCTCTGCAAATTCAGCCTGAGTTGATCGAGACAGCGGCCGGCGGGGAAGGGACTCAGCTTCGGCCCCTCTACGTGAATGGGCACGGTGCAGTGGCTTATGATTCCCGTCTCGCGTTTTAAATACGTTTTTCTCTCCCTGCTTGTCGTCTTCCTAGCGTTCGCTGGGTTGATCGGCGGGCGGGCTTACTATCTGGCCCGCCATCCAGAGGCGGTCATAAAACTTCCTGCTTTCGAGGCAGCGACGGCTAGCTCCACGCCCCTTACCCCATCTGTGCCCAATGCACCGATGCCCGCGGGTGGCGGTGTCTTTGACCAGATCGCGGCCGAAGTCAGCGGAGTGTATGAGCAGGCTGCGCCGACGGTGGTGCGTTTGCGTGCGGTGGATGGGGCGGAGCAGTTGGCTGGGACGGGATTTTTTATTGATGGCCAGGGAACCATTTTGACCGCCTATGCGGTGGTGGGTCAGGCAGAGTCGGTCACGGTCGAAGTCAATGGGCGGACATTTTCGGCCAAGATTTTGGGTCGAGATCCGCGGAGTGGTGTCGCGGTTCTGAAGATTCCGGCGACGCAGACTCCGTATTTGGCCTTGGGAGAAGGCATGCGGTTGCGACCCGCTTCGGCCGTGGTCAGCGTGGCTTTCCCTTACGATCTCAAAGCGGAGCCTACCTTTGGTTTTGTGGCGGGCTTTGATGTGAAGTATTTGACGCGTTTTTTCGCGACGACCCATTTGCGGGCGAACCTTCCGATCAAACCAGGTCAAATCGGTGGGCCTTTGCTGGACAGTCAGGGAAAAGTGGTCGGGGTTTTGATGTTGGAGATTGATGAGGGCAAGGCGTGCTATGCCTTGCCGATCGAAGCGGCGTCGAAGGTCGCGGCGGACATTCAGAAGCATGGGGAGCCCAGGCACGGTTGGATGGGGGTGGGGGTGATGCCGGACCGAAGCCGACCAGAGCGCGGGGCACCTGTTTTTGTGGATCGACTTTATAAAGGAACGCCGGCGGAAAAGAGTGGTTTAAAGATGGGGGATGAGGTGATTTCGATTGGGGGTCGATCGGTGCGCGAGCCCTCCGATATTTTGGACGCAGCGTTTTTCTCGGAAGTGGGGGGTAAGGTTCCGGTCAAAGTGAAGAGGGATGGGAAAGAGCAGATCTTTACGATGACGGTTTCTGCCCGGCCGGATAGTTCTCGGATTGTCGAGCCAGCTCCGCTTTTCCCCAATCCCACCGGTGGACCTGCCAGTCAGGGTGTGCCGGTCAAAGCGAACCGCTAATTTTCCTCATTCGGCGCGGTTCGGCTCGGGATTCGTCTGTTTTTCGAGTAGAGTTGTTTAATGAAGTTTTCTGATACCGCCCTCATTCTTGCCGGGCACGGTTCCACCCTCCTTCGCTCAGTCTCGACAGCTCGTTGAGCTTCGGAGGGTGGCATGCTTAAAGAAACAGCTTTGATCCTTGCCGGGCACGGCTCTACCAAAAATGCGGATTCCAGTCGGTTTACGAGGGAGACGGCGCACCGAATCAGGCAGAGAGGAATCTTTGGTGAGGTCCGGTCCGCTTTTTGGAAGGAGCAACCTTCCTATGCGGATGCTCTGCAGGGGTTGAAAACAAAAAAAGTGGTGGTGGTACCGTGGTTTTTGGCGAAGGGATACTTTACGACCAAAATTCTCGCGCGGGAGTTTGCGGAAATATCGGGAATCGAGTGTCGATTGGCGGAGCCGATCGGATCGAGGGCAGAGATCTTGGGTCATTTGCAAAAGCGGGCGAAGCGATTGTTGGCCTTGAAGAATTGGAAGCCTGCCCAGGTGAG
>LIBO01000175.1 GCA_001438005.1 Verrucomicrobia subdivision 6 bacterium BACL9 MAG-120507-bin52
CGGGGATTGCGGGGCCGGGGGGAGGGAGTGCGGGGAAGCCGGTGGGGTTGGTCTATTTGGGGATCGCAGGGGCGGGGGGGGTGGAAACTATTGAGAAGAAGTTGGTTCCAGAGAGGAAGACTTTTAAGGCGATGGCTTCCCAGGCAGCCCTAAATCTGTTTAGAGTAAAACTTTTAACGAACCCTTTTCCCAAAACGGAGGTTTAATCTATTATGGCAATCAAAACATCAGCAACCGACAAAAGCGAACGAAACGAAACCCAAGCGCACAAAGATAGTGCCAAGGCCTCGGAGCGGCGGAATCTGGATCTGGCTCTGCAGTCGATCGTCAAAACGTACGGGGAAAACGCCATCATGCGTTTGGGCGATGCGGCGGCGAAGCTGAAGATTGACGTCGTCCCCACGGGTTGTTTTGCCATCGACCAGGCTTTAGGGGCGGGGGGATTTCCGCGGGGCCGCATCATCGAGATTTTTGGGCCGGAATCCTCGGGAAAGACGACTCTGACATTGACGGCGATTGCGAATGCACAGAAACAAGGTGGGACGGCGGCTTTTATTGACGTGGAGCACGCTTTAGATCCTGCTTATGCCAGGAAGCTGGGAGTGAATATGGATGAGCTGTTGGTTTCCCAACCCGATTCGGGGGAAGAGGCTCTCAATATTGCCGAGACTTTGATCCGTTCGAATGCGTTGGATGTGGTGGTGCTGGATAGCGTGGCGGCTTTGGTGACCAAACATGAGTTGGAGGGGCAGATTGGGGATGTAACAGTGGGGGCACAGGCGCGTTTGATGAGCGCGGCGATGAGAAAGTTGACCGCGTTGATTAGTCGGGCTCGAACCGTGGCGATCTTCACCAATCAGATCCGAGAAAAGATCGGGGTGATGTTTGGCAGCCCGGAGACAACACCGGGTGGGCGGGCGTTGAAGTTTTACTCCAGCGTGCGGGTCGATATTCGCCGGATCACTGCGATTAAGTTGCCCGACGGCACGGTGGTGGGGAATCGGACAAGGGTCAAGATTGTGAAAAACAAGGTGGCGCCACCGTTTGCCGAGGCGGAGTTCGACATCATGTACAATGAGGGAATTTCGCGGACGGGCTCCTTGATTGATGCGGCGATCGAGCACAACGCGGTGGAGAAAAAGGGTGCCTGGATTGCGTTTGAGGGCAAGCAACTGGCACAGGGGCGGGATGCAGCCAAAGAGGAGTTGAGGAAAGATCCCGCGCTTTACGCCAGGGTGGAGAAGGCGCTGAAGGCAAAAATTGCGGGCGAGGGAAAAGAACCTGAGAAAAAAGAGTCGGACAAAGGAAAAGAGGCGATGGTGATTGTGGGGGGCAAGGAAAAGTAGGGATCCTTTGGCACGGCTGTTTTTTGTTCGAGGAGTTTGCTCGGGGTGCTAGGGTGAGCGGATGAGCGAGGCAGGAGACCGTGGGTTTTTGTTTCGGAGTGCGGGCTTGGGACTATTGGCTTTGGCGTTATGGCAGTTGGGTGAGGCCGGAGGAATTTTGGCGGCGAGGGAGCAACTGCTAGCGAATCGAGAAGCGATGGTTCGGTTGGGGCCTTTGTTCTTATTGGGGCTTTTTTTTCTGCGCGGACCGTTACCGTCTAGGAAGAGTGTGGCGAGAGTGGCGGGCTTCCAGTTTTTGAATTTGGGATTTTTGGTGGGGGGAGCGATTTACGGCTTGGCCGCGGTGCCGCTGGGGGTGGAGTTCCCGGCGAATGGGGCGGAGGAGGTTGGAGTGGAGCCTACTTGGCCGATTCGGGATCGAATTCAAATGGTGGAAGAAAGAATGGCACAGTTGGATCGGGAATCGGTCCAAGCGGCCGAACTGTCGCAGGGGGCAACTGATTCAAAAAGAAAAGAGGTTGAAAACAAAAAGCAAGAAAGGCTGCGTCAGATGGAGGATTGCAGGATCGAGCGGGGGCGCTTAGGGAATGAGTTAGAGAAGAGAGTTCAAGTCATCGAAGCGCAGAGGGGTAAGGAGAAAGGGGCGATGGAAGCGAGACTGGAGAGAGCGCAACGGGGCTCGGGGGGGGTGGCACTTCTTTTTATTTTGCTAGGATTCCACGGGTTGTTGGTGGGTTTTATCGGGGGTGGTGGATCGGGGCAGGGCGGGTTTCCTGTAGTTTCCACCAGCGCGGGCAAAGTGGAAAATTCGGTACCCGGCGCGCTTCGGCCGAAGCGCAGTGTTTCGTAAAACGGGGTTACGCCCCTTTGGGGGAAACAACCGATCTGATCTCGGGGAGAGTAAAGGCGGTTTTATGCCCAGGCTGGCCAGGAGCAGCGGCTTCGTCTAGGTGAACGTAGATGAGTCGGGAACCGAGCGCGGGAAAGGAAAGGCGGGAAGCGGTGGAAAGGGGCCCCGAGGCCATGATAGCGAGGCGCATGTGAGATTGGTTGAGTAGAGGTTCGGCTAAGGCGCGAAGATCTTTGCGACGACGAGCGAGGCCCACGATTTTGTAAAGGCTGGCCCGGGTTTTGCGAAATTGCGTGAGAAGGCGACGGAGACGGAGTGGGGTGAGTTTCCGTTTGAGCGAGTGGGATGAGATGATGAGATCTCTCTTGGTTTGGCGAACCAT
The DNA here is from genome assembly GCA_001438005.1 of Verrucomicrobia subdivision 6 bacterium BACL9 MAG-120507-bin52. Taxonomy (GTDB): domain Bacteria; phylum Verrucomicrobiota; class Verrucomicrobiia; order Methylacidiphilales; family Verrucolacustridaceae; genus Verrucolacustris. The sequence continues at coordinate 2,579 of LIBO01000175.1, forward strand.
GCGAAGGACGCGACTCAAGCGCGGAATATTGGTGAGCTCCAAATCAACAACGTCGGCAAAGGGTATAAATTTAAGAAAGAAGAGGACTCTTTGACGAGAGCGCCAATTAAAGCCGCCCCCCTCCTCGCACGTGCGCAGCGTCAAGAGAGCGGGCACGGAACGTTGAGCCATGGCTTCTTGAATTTTGTCAGGGGCAACACCATTGGAGAGAAGAAGATCAAGGCGAACCTCGACCAGATCAATGCCCTCAGGGGCTTCGATCAGGTGGGATAAGCCATCGCCGGTGGAAATCGTGCCGACAGTGAGAGGGGGATTGCGCCAGGGCACGCTTTTCTTGGC
>LIBO01000176.1 GCA_001438005.1 Verrucomicrobia subdivision 6 bacterium BACL9 MAG-120507-bin52
GGTGGTGAGAGTATTCTTATAGGTGTTACAATTGTAACATGGATAAGTATGGGGGGGAGGGGTGGGGACTGGGCGCGGCTCTTTAGTATTTAACGGAGCAGCCGTAAGGCGGGGTGGATGGGGTGGCGACAGGTTTTCCGGCCAAGGCGGCGTCGAGGGCTAGGCGGACATAGTTTTCCGCTTGGGCGACGTCGGCCGCTTTGGTGGACTTCACACTATCGATCGCGCCCGCGTAGATAATTTTCGCGTCGGGATTTAGCACGTAGATCTGGGGGGTAGTCTTAGCTTGGTACTGTTGACCCACTTCACCGGAGGGATCGAGGAGGACGGCGGTGGGAGAGGCTTTTTTATCTTGGGTATCAGCCTCAGCTTGGGGACCGGTACGGTGGCCCTGTTTGCCAGGGGCAGAGGAGATGATCGAGAGCCAGACGACACCTTTCGAGGTGTACTCCTTTTGGAGCTTCTGCATGTCGCCACCCGAGTAGTGCTTTTTGACGAAGGGACATTCGTGATTGAGCCATTCGAGCACGACAAATTTTCCCCGAAAATCAGACAGCTTGTGGGTAATGCCTTTCGAGTCTTTCAGGGTGAAGTCGGGCGCGGTTTCGCCGGGCTCGATTGAGGCAAAGGTGGGGAAGCTAGAAGCAAGCAGGGCGACAAAGAGGAGATGTTTCATCACCTTACGATTCCATAACGGCGGTGGGGGTCAACAGAAAATCCGAAAGCAGAAACGGCAAAACTAGCGGTGAGTTTGAGAAATTCAGTCGTGACCGCGAGCAATTCGAGTCAGCCAGGAATTAGCAGGAAGAGAGAGACGCTTGGATTTTGGTAAAGTCGGGCAGTTCGAGTGGGGTGGGGGTTTGCTCGGAGTAGCGGATGACTCCCGTTTTATCGATGACGAAGGCCGCCCGGGCACTAACGGAACCTAGGCCGATGAGATCGGGTAAGAGGGTGCCGTAGGCTTGGCTCACCTTCTTATTGAGGTCGCTGAGCAGCGGGATCTGAATTTTTTCCTTATCGGCCCATGCTTCTTGGGCGAAGGGTGAATCCACGCTAATGCCGTAGACGGCGGCATCTAACTTCTCGTAGGCGGAGAGGCCGGCAGAAACGTCACACATCTCTTTCGTGCAGACACCAGTGAAGGCGAGAGGAAAAAACAGGAGGACGCTCTTTTTCTGGCCGAAGTTCGCGGAAAGTTTGATGTCCTTGAGCTCTTCCCCCCGTTTGGTTTTGAGGGTGAAGTCCGGTGCTTTGCTGCCAGTGGAGAGTGCCATGGTTGTATCCTCGCTTGTTTAGTTGCGTCCCGGAGCGCCGTTGGTCCCCGCGGCTTCGCGGAGTACCGCTTTCCGAGAAAGTTTTACTCGGCCTTTATCGTCGACTCCGATGCATTTTACTTCGATCAGGTCGCCCATCTTAACGGCGTCGTCGACGCGTTCGACTCGGCCTTCCGCCAGCTCGGAGATGTGAACCAAGCCGTCGCGGCCGGGGAAGATTTCGACAAAGGCGCCGAAATCCTTGAGGGAGACGACTCGGCCTTTGTAGGTCTTGCCGACTTCAATATCGCCGGTGAGGCCGGAGATGAGCTCTTTGGCACGGGCCATGGCGGGGCCGGTGTTGGCGTAGATACGAACGGTACCGTCGTCCTCGACGTTCACCTCGGCACCCGTTTCGGCACAGATGCCTTTGATGGTTTTGCCACCCGGTCCGATGAGCAGCCCGATCTTATCCTGAGGGATTTTGAGCATTTCGATCTGAGGGGCGTAAGGGGAGAGCTTCTCGCGATGGCCGGGCATAATCGTGGCCATAAATTTGAGGATGTCGTAACGGGCTTTGGTGGCGCGGTCGACGGCGTCCTTCAGCATCGCCAAGGGGAGGCCAGGGAGTTTGAGATCGAGTTGGAATCCGGTAACTCCTTTGGAGGTTCCGCAAAGTTTGAAGTCCATATCGCCGAAGTGGTCTTCGCTGCCGATGATGTCGGTCAGCATCTGGTGCCGGAGCATTTTTGTGCCGGCGGCATCGAACTCGGTCACCAGACCGACGCTGATGCCCGCAACGGGGGCTTTCAGAGGGACGCCGGCGTCGAGCAGGGCGAGAGTGCCGCCACAGACGGAGGCCATCGAAGTGGAGCCGTTGGATTCCATAATTTCCGAAGAGACGCGGATGGCGTAACCGAATTCGGATCCGCAGGGGATGACCGGTTCAAGAGAGCGTTCGGCGAGGGCGCCGTGCCCGATTTCGCGGCGGCTCTGGCCACCAAACCGACCGGTTTCGCCGACGGAGAAGGGCGGGAAGTTGTAGTGGAGGATAAAGCGTTTGCTATCGGATCCGCCGGTGTAGGCGTCGATCTGCTGGGCTTCGTCTAACGGTCCGAGGGTAGCCAAGCAGATGGCTTGGGTTTCGCCTCGGGCGAAGAGGGAGGAGCCGTGAGAACGGGGAAGAATACCGACTTCGCCCGTGAGATTGCGAATTTGGTCGGCGGGGCGTCCGTCGCAGCGTTTATTTTTGTCCAGAATACTGGTGCGGAAGGCTTTTTTCTGGAGGTAGTCGAACGCTTGGGAAATTTCAAATGGGGTGGCGGTGGGGAATTTCTCGAGGATCTTGGTTTTCACCTCGTCCTTGAGAGCTTCGACGGCTTTATAGCGGTCGACCTTGGAGGGTTGATAGATGGCGGATTCGATGCGGGAACCGGCCACGCTGTAGGCGACTTCAAGGAGTTCGTCTTTGACGAGGAGAAGGGGAGCTTGGCGTTTCTTCTTTCCGTGGGAAGCGGCTAGCTCCTTTTGGATTTTGATGAGGGGCTGGATGGACTGCTGGGCAAATTCGAGGGCGGCTTTGAATTCGGCCTCGGGAAGTTCCTTGGCGCTGCCTTCGATCATGAGGGATTCGTTTTCCGTCCCGACGTAAA
>LIBO01000177.1 GCA_001438005.1 Verrucomicrobia subdivision 6 bacterium BACL9 MAG-120507-bin52
GGAGGGGTGGTATCGATGGGCGCATCGGAACCTGCAGGAAAAATTCATCTGGTGGCGAGTAGTGGAAGAATCCCCTTGGAGTTGACTTAAAAGAATTATTCTCTCGGCTCCAATTAGATACACCCACCATCCGGCATTGATGCGGAAGGCAAAAATGGGCAGAACTATACGATGAGTAATGTTCGAGTGCGATTTGCCCCATCTCCGACCGGACTTCTCCATATTGGCGGAGCCAGAACGGCGCTTTTTAATTGGCTTTATGCGAGGCACATGGGGGGAACATTTGTTTTGCGGGTGGAGGATACGGATCAATCGCGAAACAGCCAGGAGGCAGTGGATGTGATCTTTCGGGGAATGCGGTGGTTGGGGTTAGATTGGGACGAGGGACCAGATGGAAAAGGCGGGGCACATGGGGAAAAAGGGCCCTACTTTCAAAGCCAGCGTGGTGCGATTTACGCCAAGTACTTAGAGAAACTGCGAGCCACCGGAAAGACCTACGAAGAGGGTGGAGCGCTCAAATTTAAAATGCCCAAGACCCCAGGAATTGTGAAAGATCTGGTTTGTGGGGACGTGACCTTCGACCGAACAATGGAACCGGATCTGGTGATTCGCCGAAAAGATGGAAGCCCAGTATTTCACTTGGTCAATGTGATCGATGATTTGGAGATGGGAATTACTCATGTGATTCGCGGGGAGGATCACCTGAGCAACACCCATAAGCACATTGCGCTCTATGAGGCCTTGGGAGCACCCATTCCCCAATTCGCGCATATTCCTCTGATCCTGAACAAGGGCGGATCCAAGATGAGCAAGCGAGACGATGGGGCGGCTTTATCCTTTTATGAGGATGCAGGTTATTTACCGGAAGCAGTCCGAAACTACTTGTGCCTTCTTGGTTGGTCTCCGGGCGAAAATGAGGAGATCTTGCCTTTGGAGGAGATTGTGAAGCGCTTTGAACTCAAAGATCTCAACCGTAGTAATGCCCGCTTTGACGCGGCCAAACTCTTTTGGATGAACGGGGAGTATTGGCGATCGATGAAGGATTCTGATTTCACACAATTTGCTGGTTCTTTTTTAGAAAAGAATCGCCCTGCGGCCAGCGCCTTACCCGAGCCAATCCGACAAGGGCTTCTTCGGGTGATTCGGGAGAAGATTCGCACGGGAAAAGAAATGGCGGAGTGGCTCGATCCCTATCTGACGGAGGATTATCCCTATTCTCTTGAGGCTAGGAAAAAACAGTTCTCCGTCCCCGACAGCGGGAAGCTTCTTCAATCGATCGAGCAAGGCTTGCAAACCATAGGAGAGGATTTTAACGACGCTTCGGTCGAATTGGCCTGCAAGAAAATCGCCGAAGAAAATCAACTCCCAAAACCGGCGCGAGTGATTCACCTTTTGCGCTGTGCGGTTTCGGGCCACACCGTGGGTCCCTCTCTTTTCCCGCTCTTGACTGTTTTGGGTAAGACTCGGGTGGTTGCCAGGCTTCATCGAACTCGATCCCTATGGGAGGCGGGTAAGCTAGGGGAGACGTCGTGACCTTTGCGACCACCCTGACTCTACTTCGCATCCTTCTTGTCCCTCTTTTTGCTGGAGCACTCCTTTACCATCGCGAGTACCACGAGGAGGGTTATTCAGGTTTCGCCTGGTACTATGCGGCGGTAGCTCTTTTCGCTTTGGCGGCTTTGACCGATGGAGTGGATGGATGGATTGCACGCCAATTCAATCAACGAAGTCGTCTGGGTCGAATCTTGGATCCGATAGCCGATAAACTTTTGCTAGTTACCGGGATCGTTCTGCTTGGGACGATTGGGGTGGCCGGAAAGGGAAGACTCCCACTTTGGTTTCCGGTTTTGGTGGTAAGCCGAGATCTGATTCTGGTTTCGGGAACCCTTTTTTTAGGAACGCTGTTGCACAACTACGATTTTGTGAAACCTCACTGGACGGGTAAAGTGTGCACCTTTTTCCAAATCGCGGTGGTTTTGGTGGGGCTGCTTCTTCCCGGAAACGCCAGCACCTGGCCTATTTTGTGGGCGGCGGGAGCCATGACCTCCTTGTCCTTGGTTATTTATTTAAAGCAAGGGTGGTATCTTTTGCATCAAACCAACTATGGCAACTCAACCCAGCAGTAAGACCCAGCGTCCTGTGGTTGCCATTGTGGGTCGTCCGAATGTCGGAAAAAGCGCGATCTTTAATCGAATCTGCAAGCGTAGGATTGCGCTTGTTTTTGATCGCCCAGGCGTGACGCGAGATCGACTGATTGCCGACGCCGATTGGGAGGGTCGTCCCTTTGTTCTGATCGACACGGGTGGGTTGGGCCATGAGGACGGCACGGGCTTGCAGGACGCGGTGGAGCGAGAGGCCGACTTGGCGATTGCGGCCGCCCAGCGTGTTTTGCTGGTGGTGGACGGAAAAGAGGGGCTGCATGTCTTGGATACCGAGGTGGCCAAACGGTTGCGCCGGGCGGGGCAAAAGGTGACACTCATTATTAATAAAATGGATCCAGGTTACGGGGGAGGGAAGCAGGGCGAATTTGCCAAGTTGGGCTTTGGCAAGGGAAGAGAGGTTTCCGCGGAGCACGGCTTAGGCTTTGGGAGCTTGATGGCCGAGATTGGAGCGGATTGGCCGGAAGAGGATCGGGTGAAAGATGAGAGAACACGAATTGCGGTGGTGGGGCGACCCAACGCGGGGAAGTCTTCCCTCGTCAACGCTTGGGTGGGGGCAGATCGAACGATGGTGGCTTCTCTTGCGGGAACGACACGGGATGCGGTGGACGTGCCCGCCGATCTGGATGGAGAGGAAGTTTTATTCATCGACACCGCTGGATTGCGACAGAAACGAAGGGTGGAAGACCCGCTGGAGAAGATTATGGGAGGCAGAACGGCACACGCCATCGATCGATGCCATC
>LIBO01000178.1 GCA_001438005.1 Verrucomicrobia subdivision 6 bacterium BACL9 MAG-120507-bin52
CCTCTTTCAGGATCACTATCCCAAGCCCCTAAAATCGTTACCGTCTTTTTCTCGCCACCCTCCGCACTCTCATACTCCACTACCGTACCAATCGCGACCTCATCCCCCTTCACCCCGCTAAAATCGGTCCCTTGGGCAGAGACAATCATCGCCTCCAACTCCAACTTCCGTCTCATCAGAACCGCCTGCATCTCTTTGGCCGCTTTAAATTCATGATTCTCTTTCAAATCCCCGTAGGAACGCGCCACCCCGATCTCCTTGCTGTTCGCCGGAATCTTTTTCGTGGTGATCTCCTCTAATTCCGACTTCCTCTTTTCCAGACTCTCCCAACTCACGATGGGAGCCTCGACCACGGTGGTGCGATTTTCCCCTGCCACCATCGAACCCACTTGCGGATAAAGTTTCACGAGCGCCCCGATCAGCGAACGCTTATCCAGCTCCTCAAACGCGGTCGAGGCCAACGCCGAACGCGTCACATCCCGAACCTCCTCCGGCGAGGAAGGTGCCAATAAATCCCGAATGAGCTCTTTGTCCTCTAATAGAAGATCCCGGAGACGAGAGCCTCGACTGGACTCCGAGAGCTGCTCTTTTTCTAAAACATTCAGTGCGGTCAAAAAGAGAGATGGATTGGCCAACTTGGCCAACTCCCCCGTCCGATTGCGACAAAGCCAGACGATGAGATCGGGGTGAGTTAAGCGTTCCCGCAAAAGCCGATCCAAGGCACCCTCGAGCTCAGCCAGCCGATTCGCTTTTTTAAATCGCGCGGTAATCGCATCCATCAGTCGACCGGACGCCCTAGGTAAAAGGGCAAAGAAAAGCTCGGTCCACCTTTCCCCTAGTTGCAAACAAGCCAACTCGGCGAACCGCGGCATTTTGCCCGCGGGCAGCGCCTCAATGACGTTCGCCATCCGATGAGGTTCACTGGGAAGAATGCCTTTGAGGACCGGACCGATCTCAGTCGGAAGCCCGGCCGATTGGGCAAACTCCGAACGCGCCAAAGCCAACTCGGCTACTTGGCTGATCTGACTTTTCGGAATCTTCTGGGCGGCCGCATCGACCAATCGGAACGCCTCCTCCGCCATGGCCTTAAAGTCCCCGCTACTTTTGTTTTTTTGCAGCTTTTCTAAAACCTCAATAACCCGCTTCGCGCCGACCGCCTCACGCAGCTCTTCGATGCCACCCCCTTTCGATTCAGGAGCCGACTCCATGTACTGGATCGGCTCATGTCGCTTGCCCGGAATGACAAAACGAGGATCTTTTTTCATCGCCCTCTTGGCTGCCTCCCAGAATTTCTTCCATCCATCCGCCGCGAAAAGGTGCGGCACCATCGACTCTTCCAAGCGAGCCACCGTTGCCTCTTTACCCAAGCTTTCCACCACTAATTTAAGAAGATCTGCTACTTGATCCCGAGCCATGGTTCGGATCGTCTCAGGCTCACGCAAAATCCGTGCTTCAAAATGCTCGTCGGGCAAATGCTTCAGTGCTTCCGCGGCATAGCCAAACTCCATCGAGTGCCCTTTTTTGGTGCGAAAATCGATGAGGAAAGCGCCGAGGGCATCGTCTTTCTCTACGATCTGGCCCACACCCCAACTCCGGTGACGGCAGTAGGCCTTCGGAACGAGAGGTTTTATTTTTTCCTGTGCCTTGGGATCGAGATCAGAGACGTCGTCCATTTTGTCTAATTCTTGGGTCTCAATCTCTGTGGGCATCGCGTTGAACATACGCGGGTTTGCCGTCCGAGGGCAATCGGAATCGCCCAAAAATTCACCCGCAACCTCAAGATGCAGGCTCGCTTGGCTTTGGCGTCGGAGTTTCGGTCGGGGACTCTTCCAAAACCCGAATCTGGCTTAAGGAATTGATCTCCATCTGAGGTTTTGACTCGTACATCGTGATCACTCCCGTCACTTCAATTTCTTTGCCCGCAAAAGATGGGACAGGCTCAGAAAAGTTTTTTGCGCTCAAGAAGCAGCTGAAGACATGATTGGGGTACTTGCCCCCAAAGTTGATGTAAGTGTGCCCAGACTTACTCGTCCTCTGACCTTCGACCCTGCCTTTTACCGTAACCTCTTGCCCGACTTGCTGGGCCGCTTCCGCCGCGGAAATCACCGTGGCGGGCTTCACCTCCTCCGCCACCAGCCCCGTAGATCCAAGAGCCAGACAAGCGAATAAGAGTCGAATCATTCTACCCTTTGAAATGAACTGGGATCTCGCCCCTCTGCGCCGCGTGCTCCTCGTCCGAACAGCCTCGATCGGTAGGCACAGCCACCTGCCCTCCGCTAGGTTGGACTAGTTTTTGCTCCAACATCCACGCCTCCACCTCGTCCCCACTCACATCCGCTAACATCTTCCCGTTAATCTCCACGCAAGGAGAGAGTTCTTGGCCGCTTTTCTGGATCATCTCTACCCGCTGATGGATATCGTTCCAAATATCCCGATCCTCAAAAGGAAGGTTATACTTTTCCATCACCGCTCTCACCCCGCGACTCCATCCGCAGTGAGGTTTCAGATACGCAATAATTTTAGGTTTGGCCGTGTTTAACATTAGTCCACCATAGCGAACTCCCCTACTTTCGCAAGCGACCGAATTACCCTGGGGCAGGCCCTTCGCTCTTGATGTGAATCTCCTTTAACTGCCTTGCCGTGGCCTCCGCCGGCGCCCCACTCATCACATCTTGGCCGCGAGCATTCTTGGGAAAGGCAATGACATCCCGAATGCTCGCCTGCCCCAAAAGAAGTGCCATCAAACGATCAAATCCCAGCGCGATGCCTCCATGTGGCGGTGCCCCGAATTGCAGCGCTTCGACCATATAGCCAAACCGACTCGAAACGATTTCGGGCGGGATTTTAAGAATTTCTCGAAACATCTGATCCTGCACTTTG
>LIBO01000179.1 GCA_001438005.1 Verrucomicrobia subdivision 6 bacterium BACL9 MAG-120507-bin52
ACGGACCTGAGCCTCCATTTCCGATTGGTTGCCGGTGTATTCGAAGGATTGGCCATCGTGCCAAGCGATTCGGTAAAAAGGTTTGCAGGGGACGATCTGGACGTAATCGGAGGTCTTTTTACCCGCGAGAGCAAAGAGTTCATCGAGGAGGAAAGGGGCAGTCAGGATGGTGGGGCCGGCGTCATAGGTGAATCCTTGGTCACGAAAGACGGAGGCACGACCCCCGGGTTGCTCAAGAGCCTCGAGGAGAGTGACATCGTAGCCACGGGCTTGGAGTCGAACGGCGGAGGCGAGACCTCCAAAGCCTGAGCCGATGACGATAGCGGGGGGGCGTGCAGGTGCGATCACGGAAGTATGCTACGCGGGTCCGCCGAAGGACGCGAAGTCGTCTAGATCGAGAACATCAAACCAGGTGCTGATGTCTTCCCGTTTCGCATTGGCGGTTTTTTGGTAGCTGTTAAGACGTTCCCGCTGATCGATCGATGCAGGAGTTCGGCGGTTCATGAAATCGGACCAGGCTTCGATCTCCTGTCCGCTTCGACGGTGCTTTTGATTTTTATCGATCCAGCGGAGGATTTCGCCGTCTCCCAAACCCTTGGCGACCTGTTTTTTTAAGGAAATGGGGTTTACGCCAGCGAATTTTAAAAAGTACTGGTCGAGGGGGCAGTTGTAGTTGTACTCACCGTTTTTTTTGAGAAGAGTGGCGCGGCACTTATCTAGAACACGGGGAAGAAGAACATATCCGCCGAGTCGAACGCGTGGGCTACGAGGGGCGGAACGAGTCAGATCAGGAGCTTTGAATTTGGGCATCGTCAGATCATGCCTTGATAAGTCGAAGGGGCAAGGGGGGTGTAGAGTTAAAAAGATTGGAATCGATGCAGTTGGAGGTGGTTAAGGATTTTTTATCCATTCAAGTCATTGATAGACAATACTATTAAAGATTGAACGAGTGAGTATTTTTTGTGTCTAAACACTTGATGAATCCATTAGATAGAAAAAGTTCAAAAACTACTATTGACCCCTTGATTAAGTGGAAATGCAGGCTTAGCTTAAATTCTATGCCAACCATGCGATCTGTGGGCATTGGTCTTGTATCTTATTTTGCCTGTACGGCGTTAGGTCTCGCCGCAGCTGACTTCAAGATCCGTTATAATCAGAAGTTTCCTTGTTTGGAGGTGATGGATTCGAATGCTGTAAAAATCACCGATGTAACGGAAGGTGCAAAAGGGGAGACGGTGACGTCGGGCAAATCCAGCCTCAACATTTCCTTTATCAAGAACTCTTCAGGGCAGCCTGAGGTGACGTTGCGAGAGGCGAAATCTCCTCTTTCCGAAATGGAGATTGAGGCGTTTGGGTTGTCGGTGGGAATGAAACCTGAGGGCACCGTATTAGTTCGGTTTGGGGCGGATAATAAACCCAAATTCGAAATGGATCGAACGGGGGGCTCACGATTCCTCATGGCGGATCTCGGAAACCTCGACACGGCCGCGGGGAAAGAAGTTGCCTCGGCTGGGGCCCCCTCGAAAAATCTGATCCGTTGTCGAGAGCGGTTGGCGGATTGGATTGGCAATAAGGGTGGTTGGAGTAACCGCTCTGGTAAAATTTTAATGACGGAAGGTGGAGACCTGGTTCAAGTAGGAGAGCTTCCCGAAACCAAAATCGAAGTGAGTCAAGCCTTCACCGCAGGAGCCAAGATCACCGTCGGCACTCACTCGCTCCTGTTTCAAAGCGGGGCTGGGGTCTTCCACTTAGCTCTGCCCGGAACCACTTTTTCGTTAGGCAAATTGGAGGCTGGAAGCCCCGATCTCAAAGTCGAGTTAGATGCTGGCACGATCCAGACTTGGATTGCCGCACCCCTCGTTGCTCCTCGATCAACCCTGATTGGTTTGGGCCAAGGTGAGGTGGCCCGAAGCCAAGATGGTTGCTTCCAAATTAGTCGACCCTCAGATCCTAACGCCGGCGCTACCCTTACCACGATCTCGGGAAAGGTGGTCGTAGCCCAAGAATCGGGCGGTGCGGAACTCGTCACTGTGAGCGGGGAGAAATCTTGGGGATCCAGCGGTGGTGGGGCCAAAGATTTGGCCTCGAATAGCCCAGAAAAATCTTCTCTGTTGGCTCTGCAAAAATTAGGTCGGAACAGTGCACTCTTGGATATTGCTCGGGATGGGGTGAAAGCCTGTCCGGAAGCAGCCGAGGAAATCGTCTCGACCGCGGTCAAAGCGAATCCTGACCTCACCCAACAGATCGCCGAGCAGTGTCTGGCCGCGAACCCGAATGTATTGGAAGCGATTCGGATCGGGTCGGGAGTCAAAAACCTCAAACTTTCCCAGGAGCAGCAAGCAAAAGTGGTGGCCTTGGATTCCCTCAATCAACGCTTGGCCAAAGTAGCCATGGATGGAATTGATTTGGAAATGAAGCTGGGTCAGGTGCTCATGGTCGAAGGGGATTGCACCTTAGATGGAAAGAAGGAAAAAATCTTAGTCGGACAAGTGCTCGCCCCAAACGACAAGATTGCCACGGGCAAAAATGGGCGAATTTTGGTGGGGATGAGTCCAGGGGTGGTTCTTTCGGTTGAGCCTGGGAGTATCGCCACCTTGGAAAAAATGAACGCAGAAATTTCGAATGGTGAATTACAAAGTCGCACGGCGGTGGTGAATCTAGAAAATGGGTTGGTGGTCATGAATATTGCTCCTTGGAAAAAGGAAAAGACGGATGTGCGGGTTAAGACGGCGGATGGCGAGTCGGTTGCTCAGGGAACGATCTTTGCCGTGAGTTTTGCAGGTGGAAAGATGATGACGACCGTTACACGGGGTTCAGTAGGAAGTCGGGACTCTTCAGGTAAAATGGTTTCGATTGCGGCGGGTCAACAA
>LIBO01000180.1 GCA_001438005.1 Verrucomicrobia subdivision 6 bacterium BACL9 MAG-120507-bin52
ATCCCGACGTCGGCCGAACCAATCCCACCAGCATATAGAAGCTGGTGGTTTTACCGGCTCCGTTTGGACCGAGAAGCCCAACGACCTCACCCGCTTTAATGTTGAGGTTGACTCCGTTGACCACATTTCGCTCCCCATACCGCTTGACCAAACCATCACAGGAGAGGATAGGCTCTCCGGTCGAGGCAGGTGTCGGCTCTGTGTTCGTGCTCAGGGAGCTTTCTGAAGCATGACCCGACTTGCTCCCTCCGTCGTCATTTTATCCTCTTCCGGGTATAAGATGATCTTGTCGGCAAAGACCGTTTTATCTTTGGAAATGACTTTGGGTTGCTTCGCCACTTTGAGGAGAGTCAGTTTTTTGTTGGTCATATCGTAAAGCGCCTTTTCGCTGAGGGTCTCAGAGGAGCCGTCCTTGCGCTTGATCACGACATCTTCCCGGGCTTCCAGCGACTCCACCGCATCATTGTCGGCAAAAAACACAGTCATTTCTTTTGAAGTCATGGTAAAGCGCGGCTCATCTACTTTTACGTTGCCTCGAAAAATACCCTGCTTTTTGCCCTGCTTCTTTCCCAAATTTAGGTCGAGGGAGTCGCTTTCAATTGTCGTCGAGCCGGTGGTGGACGCGGCTGGAGCGCTGGTTGGAGCGTCTTGAGCCTGCACGAAAGTGACCAGGATCCAAAAAAGAGGGAGGTAGTGTTTCATGGTGCCGAGTTAGAAAGGACGACTCGAACCCGATGGTAAAGGGTTCCATTTGAATCGGCGACATTCCAATCAATCCCATTTGAGGAAATCATGAGAGTGGGTCGTTGAACTAAAATCCCAGTGTCGGTCGTTAAGCGGTTCTCTTTTCTCCAAAAGTCGCTTCGGACGGCAGTGATCGTGGTCTCTACCGCCCCCTCCGAATTAAAGAGCTCGACCTTCAAATCTTCGATTTTGAGCTGGTTGGGGCTGATCACAGTTGCCCGCTTTCCGTGAACCATGGCGGTCTTCTTTCCGTTGGCGTCCGCTTGGGGGAGGGCAAAGTTCTGGATGACGGAGCCGATCGGAAACTCGGGTCCATTGGCCCCCGAGGCGGGTAGCAGCCCAGCCGCGAGCAGGCAAATGGCGAAACCTCTAGGAGACGGCATAAAGAATCCTTTGAATTTGGCGAAAAAGCGGTCCGGCTTGCGTGAGCGGTAACATGCTCTCCTTGTCGGAAAGGGCTTTTTTGGGATTGGGATGAACTTCAATAAAAAGCCCATCGATGCCAACGGCTGCGGCCGCCCGGGCGAGGGCGGGAATAAAACGGGCCTCCCCGCGGGTGATCGCCTCTCCTGTTGGCCGTTGGACCGAATGGGTTGCGTCAAAAATCACTTGGTGCCCTTGCTCTTTCATCGTGACTAATCCACGCATATCCACCACCAGATCTCCATGGCCAAAAGATGTGCCTCGTTCAGTAATCCAAGCCTTCTTGCATCCCCCACGCCTCAACTTTTCCATGATGGAGGAAACGGCACTGGGAGCAAGAAACTGGCCCTTTTTTACGCTGACCGCTCTCTTGGTTTTGGCGGCGGCCAGCAGCAGGTCAGTTTGCCGACAAAGAAAGGCGGGGATTTGCAGAATATCGACCACTTTTCCAGCGGCACGAGCTTCCTCGGCCGTATGGACATCTGTTAAGACGGGAACGTTTAAGATCTTTCGGAGTGCGGCCAACTCCATAAGCCCCTTTCGAAAACCTGGGCCGCGCGGGGAGGATAAGGCTGTGCGATTTGCTTTATCGTAACTGGCTTTGAAGACGTAGTCCCAGCCGAGCGAATGGCAAAGATCGCGAAGGGTTCGCCCAATCAAAAGAGACGTCTTGCGCGACTCTAAGACGCAAGGACCGCCGATGAGAAGGAATTTACTTTTGGGAGGCATGATTTTGGGCCGCTTGGGCAAACCCTCGAAAAAGAGGGTGGGGAACATCCGGCTTGGATCGAAATTCAGGATGGAATTGACAGGCCACGAACCAAGGATGATCGGAGAGTTCAATGACCTCAACCAAGTCTCCTTTGGGATGAACCCCGCTGATGCGCAAACCGTGCTTTTCAAGAGAAGCGCGATGGGTGTTGTTAAATTCATACCTATGACGATGCCGCTCTTGAATCTCGGATTGCGCATAGGCTTTTTGCGCCGTTGATCCTGGGGTGAGACAGCAAAGGTAGCTCCCCAGCCTCATCGTTGCCCCCTTCAGGCCGTTTGCCGTCTGTCCGGACAAAAGGGAAATGACCGCCTCCTCGGACTCGGGTTCAAATTCGGAACTGTGAGCTTTTTTTAGCCCCGCCACGCTACGGGCAAACTCAATTACCGCAACCTGCATCCCTAGGCACAACCCCAAGTAGGGAATCTTTTTCTCTCGGGCATATTTTACTGACGCAATTTTTCCCTCGATGCCGCGTTCGCCAAATCCGCCGGGAACCAGAATTCCATCCACCCCGGAGAGAAAAGCCTCCGCCCCCTGTTTTTCGATCTCCTCCGCGTCAACCTTAACGAGTTCAACACCCATGTCCTCGCCTGAAGAAGCATGAAAGAGCGCTTCCGTAACACTCTTGTAGGCATCAGGAACGCCCAGATATTTTCCGACCATGGCAATCTTGGCCCGGTGTTTGGGGGCGATCATTCGCTGGACGAGTTTCTCCCAATCGCGCAGGTCAGCGGGCGGGGCTTTGATTCCTAGATGGGATAAGACAAGTTCGTCCAATCTCTCCCGATGCAGCATAAGAGGCACCTCGTAGATCGTGTGTTTCACGTCCTGCTCCTCAATCACCGCCTCGACGGTGACGTTGCAGAAGTTGGAGATTTTCTGTCTTGTCTCATGATCCACCGGGTGTTCACTGCGACAGACGA
>LIBO01000181.1 GCA_001438005.1 Verrucomicrobia subdivision 6 bacterium BACL9 MAG-120507-bin52
GCTTCTCCATTGCTTATCAAATCCAAACGCAGAGGAACAGACCGCCTTAGAACATCATCTCCAACTAAAAACATCGTCGCAATTCGGTGTTTTAATTTTATCTGGATCCTCCTGGCGTGCTGCCGAATTGACAGCAGAGTTTTTTGGGCCAGCCCCAAAACTGAGGGCAATTACCGAAACCTTAACGTTGTCATTCGTGCCAGCAGTTTCATAATATTCAACACCTCCGCTTTCATCTACATCCATCTTTACCGCGTACTGCCCCCCCCAAGGATCAACGAGAGTTCCGCCTGTAGTGTCACGCCGGCCTGCACTCATTTTGACACCCTCCAAAAACCGCACCTGTTTTGGATTCATAAGAGTGGGGTCACCTGAAAAGGAAATGTTTTCTCCAGCCAAAATTCTGAAAAGAATTTTCCCATCCTCCAATTCAGTTGGAGGTCCATACCAACAAAAGTATTCGGAGCGTGTATAATCTTGGGCTCGGCAAGGCCACCTCCCATATTCCTGCTTGTACGCTTTCACCGCTGCCACAATCGCCGTCAACTCCCCCTTCGCTTTTGCCTTTTTTCCCGCCTCCATCGCGCGAGGAACTGCTACCGTTACTAATCCCGCCAACAACCCGACAATCGATATCACCACCAGCAACTCCACCAACGTAAAGCCCGCTTGGCCCGACCGTGATCCACTTTTTCTAAAAATCTTCTCCATCAATGGACCATATCACTTTTCTCTTTTTTCGCGATCAAATATTCCGGCCCCGCTATCTCGCTCGCTCTTCCCGCCAAATAATAGTAAAGAATTCTTCGCCCCATGCCGCCCAACCCCACACCCCCCATCCGCACCCCTCGCCCCACTCCTCCCACCGACCCCAAAAGTCAGAAAAAAAAGTGGTTCGTCCTCACCGCCCTTCTTACCTCTACCCCCATCCTCATCGCCATCGCCGTCCACGTCCTGGCCCTCCTCGGCCTCGGTAGCGTCGTCATCTTCAAAGGCGGAAATCCTCTCTCCATCTTCACCAGCGAAAACGTCGACTCGGCCGACTCCGGCCCCGAATCCTCCGCCCCTCCCTCGACCGAAGATGCACCCCCCGAAGATTCCGCCCCCGCCATGGCCGAAACCACCCCCACCGAAATCGAGAACTCCACCGATATCCTTGCCCTCTCCACCCCCACCACCACCCCCACCTTCGCCCCGCCCGCCCCCGCGAAACTCTCCACCCCCACCACCTCCCTTGGCCAAGGTTCCACCGGCACTGGCACCAAAAGCGGGGGCGGCGGAACCGGCGGAGGTAAAGGCCGACGCACCTCCAAATCCACTCTCTTCGGCTTTTCCGAAACCACCGAAGACGACCTCGTCGGCACGATGTACGACCTCAAACTCGACTCCACCGGCCGCAAACCCACCGACCTCGGCACCAAGGACACCGACTTTTATGGAGCCGTCCGCGGAATCCTTTCCGGCAACCGGGTGAACCCCGCCGCCCTTCGGAAATATTTCGCCGTTCCAAAAAAACTCGGCGCGACCCAAATCTTTATGCCCATGGGCCAAGCTTCCGAAGCCCCCAAAAGCTTTGGCGTGGCCGACAAGGTGAAACCGAACTACTGGATCATCCACTATCGCGGGCGCTGCGCCGCCCCCACCTCAGGTCAGTTCCGTTTCGTTGGTAAAGCCGACGACCTGCTCTGGATCGCCGTCAACGGTCGCACCGTCCTCGAAGCCCACTGGGACACCTCCCAATCTCTCAGCGGATGGAAACCCAAAGACCATGTCAACGAATACTCCATCGTCGATTTTATGGAGGGCAATACCGACGAAGACCGAGCCAAAGCCCACCTCGTTTACGGCGACTGGATGAATTGGGAAGCAGGCAAACCCCAAGAGATCGAACTCCTCCTCGGCGAATACGGCGGCGGCCGCTTCTTCGGACTCCTCCTCATCGAACAGAAAGAAAAGGAAACCAAACTCGGCAAAAATAAGGTACGGCCTGTTCTGCCTCTCTTTGTCACCGCCGAACCCGACGCCGAACAGAAAAATACCGCCCGCCGCTCCAAGCTCGAATTCCCCAAAGAAACCCCCGTCTTCGCCGTCAGCGCTTCTGCCCCAGAAAACTCCCCTTCCACCGCCCCCGCACCTTCCACCTCTACCCCAGCCAAACCATCCACGCCCTCCGCAAACTCCGACTCCGCCTCCGACCCCGCCTACGGCTCCGATTGGAAAAATGAATCCACCGCCGGCTCGGGCTTCGGCTCTTGGCAACTCCTCACCAACGCCGATCCGAACCAAAAAACCTTCGCTGGCTTCTATCTCGCCGACGAAAAAGAGAAACCCAACATCACTCCCGTCGCTTCGAACGGCCGGGCCTGGGGCCTTTTCGCTAACGGCGACAACTTCCCCAAAGCTTGCGCCTTCCGCCCCCTTTCCCAACCCCTCGCCCCTGGCCAATCCCTCTCCCTCGACCTCCTCCGCTCCCCCTTTCCTGAGGCCACCGCCAAAGGAGGTGCCGTCGGCCTAACCCTCCGCCAAGGCACCACCGCCTCCTCTCCCGACGACTACAACCAAAACTCCCGCTTCGAGCTGTGCGCCCTCCAAGATAAACCCGCCCTCCAACTCTTTGACGGCGAAAAAGACTCCTCCACCCCTTTCCCCACCTCCACTCTCGCCCTCCGCCTTACCTTCCTTCTAAAAACCTCCGACACCTACGACCTCAAATTAGAACCTCTCCCGCTCGGCCAAGGCTCTCCCGTCGAACTGAAAAACCGCCGACTCAGCGGCGCCGCCGGCTCTCCCATCGAAAGCCTCGTCCTCTTCAACCGCAACGGTCAAGCCGACTC
>LIBO01000182.1 GCA_001438005.1 Verrucomicrobia subdivision 6 bacterium BACL9 MAG-120507-bin52
CTGGCAATCTCCGCCTCGGCCGGAGCCTCCCGCAACGTCGTGAGAAGAGTCTGTGTCCAGCGCATCGTCCCGACACCCTACGCCACCGCCCGCCCCGCCTCAATCCCCGACCTGCTCAGCCCAAAACGCCTTGGCCAACGCCTTCCCCGTCTGGCAGGACACCAATTGCTTGCCCCGCCAACTTTCCACTGACTGAACGCCAATTCGCGCATTCGTTAAAAAGATCTCCTCCGCCCCATCCAACTCCTCCTCCCTCCATCTCCCCTCCTCCACTTGATGCCCGCTCCGCTCCAAAACCCATCTCCTCACCGTCCCCGCCCGGCAACCACACTCCCACGTCGGCGTCCGAATCTTTCCCGCCCTGACCCAAAATAAATTTGCCATCGCGGCCGAGGCCATCTCCCCTTTCTCATTCAACATGACGACCTCCCCACCCGCGCTCGCTTCTCTTCGGCCCTGAATCCGACTGAGGTAACTCATCGTCTTGTATCGTGCTTCCCAACTGTCCGACCACACCCCCACCTTTCCCATTTGCAAAGAAACCGTTGGCGTGACTTGCTCCAATCCTTCACACCACCAACTCCGCGTTCCCGTCTCCGTCACAAACCAGCGCCACAAACCATCCCCTGGTGGTACTTGGCGAATTTGTTTCGCTTCTACTTTCAATCCTAAAGCCTTGGCCGCTGTGTGAATGGACTCCAAATGCCACTCTCGCCATCTCGCGGTTCCATCTTGCACCCGGACGGTTTCAAACACACCGACGCCGTGCCGGAATCCGGAGTCTGAAATTGGGATTTCCAAAAGACTCACGCCCGGACCCGTTGCGCCGCCTGATACGCCGCCATCGACTCCACCATGACCCGGGCTTTCGCCCTCGTCTCCTCAAACTCCGCCAAAGGATCCGATCCAATGGTAATTCCACTCCCCACCCCACAACGGACCCGATGACCCTCTATCTCCGCCATCCGGATTCCCATCGCGAAACGTGCCGTGCCGTCATACCCAAAGTAACCCAGCGCCCCCGTGTAAAATCCACGCGGCTCATCCTCCAGCTTTTTTAGAATTTCCACCGCCCTCCTTTTTGGCGCACCCGTCACCGACCCGCCGGGCAAGCATTCTCGAACGGCTTTCACCATGCCCAACTCCGGTCGCAATCTTCCCTCAATCGTGGAATAGAGATGATGCACATGGGAGTAACTTCGGCTCCGCACCAGATCCCTCACCTCGACCGATCCAAATTGACAAATCGCCCCCAGATCATTCCGTAAAAGATCCGTGATCATAATCAGCTCGGCCACTTCCTTTGGATCTGTTCCCAACTCCAAGGCCGCTCTTTCGTCTACTTCCCGACAAAAACCACGCGGCCTCGTCCCCTTAATGGGTTGGGTGACGACTCTGTCCCCTTCCATTCCTAAAAAAAGCTCCATGGAGGCTCCCGCCAACGCCCGGTCCCCCATCTGGTAAAAGAAACTGCGGGGTGCCTGCCCCGTCCTCCACAACCACCGAAAGAATTCCCAAGCGTCCAACCCCTCAACCTCGCACTTAAGAAATCGCGCCAGGTTGACCTGATAAATTTCTCCTTTCCGGATCTCCTCCTGCGCTTCTCGAACCATTTCGGCATACCGCGCCGGACCCGTCCGACAACTCCAACTTTCCTCCGAGGCCTGAAATCGCCCCTCCCCCTCCGGCCAGAGATCGCTCAACGGTCGCGCCTCGAGTTTGGAAAAAAACGAGAAGTGCCAATTTCCCTCAAAATCAAACCCTCCAATTGCCGCCCCAGGTGGGTGCGGCTGATCCCATAAAATATTTTTTTTCCTTTGTCTCTCCATCTCTTCCTCAAGTTTTCCAATCTCCGTCGGTCCGCCCGAAAGAACTCGGTCGGGCTGATACCCCAAATAGACAACCCCAGGCCCGTAATCCCCCCTGACAACTGCGGCCGTTGGCTTCATGCCGTCTCCTTACGCCGCCGTGGCGGCAACCCGCTCGATCTTCTCAAACCACGTTTCTTGATCTTTTTGAGGGAGAAAACTCCCTTCGAACGAGTTCTTGGCCAGTTGAATCAGATGCTTTTTCTCCAAAGCCAACTCCCGCAGACACCCCAACCAATTCTCCAAAAGGTAACCCCCAAAATAAGGCGGATCGTCCGAGTTGGCGGTCACACTGACCCCGGCATCCAAAAGTTTTTTTAAAGGATGATCCGATAGTTTTTGATAAACACAAAGCCGGACATTCGATAAGGGACACGTGGTCAGAGGGATTCTCTTCTTGGCCAGTTCCCGAACCAGCTCTGGATCCTCCACGCACCGTACCCCATGGTCGATTCGAACCACGTGCAGCTTCTCCAACGCCTCTCGAATCGAGGAAGCAGGCCCCTCCTCCCCAGCGTGGGCCACGGTCCGCAGCCCCGCCGCACGAACCTCCTCAAAAACTCTGGTGAACTTGGAGGGCGGATTCCCTTTTTCGGACGAATCCAAACCGATTGCCGAAAAATGCTCGCGGAAAGGCAGCAACTCTTTCCATGTTTGACGCGCATCATCCTCGCTTAAATGACGAAGAAAACAGGGAATCAATCTCCACGTGATCCCATGTTTTTTTTCTCCCTCCCGTAACCCACTCAACACTCCCTCCACCACCTCCCGCATGGCCACGCCTCTGGCCGTATGGGTTTGAGGATCGAAAAACGGTTCCACATGCCACACCCCGTCCCGCGCGACTCGATCCATATAAGCCAGAGTGAGTTGATGGAAATCCTCCCGATCCCGAAGCACCCCTGCTCCCTCATAGTATAAATCCAAGAAAGATTGAAGGTCTT
>LIBO01000183.1 GCA_001438005.1 Verrucomicrobia subdivision 6 bacterium BACL9 MAG-120507-bin52
TTCCGGATTTTTTAGCCTTCTTCCCACCAATCGGGCCGCCTCATCCAAATTCGGAGTCACCAAAGCCGCTCTGGGAAAGAGAAACTTGGCCATCGCCCGCTCCGCCTCCGGCCTTAGCAGTGCCGCCCCGCTCGTCGCGACCATCACCGGATCCACCACCAGCTTCAGCCCCCTCCTCTTGCCCAACACCTTCGCCACTTGCCGGATGATTCCAGAAGAGAAAAGCATCCCTGTCTTCACCGCCCCAACCGGAAACGCCTCAAAGACCAGCCTGATCTGCTCCGCCACCATCGCCGGTTCCACCGCTACGATTCTCGAAACTCTCCCGGGATGCTCCGCCACCACACAGGTCAAAGCCGACGTCCCATACACCCCCAAGCGCGTAAAGGTTTTTAGATCCGCCTGGATTCCTGCACCACCGGAATTATCGGATCCAGCAATCGTCAGCGCAACGGATACTTTGCGATTCATGTCAGGTTATGAAACCTGCCCTTGGGTGGGGCTTAAATATGGATCGCGTGGCCGACCGCTGCTTCGGTCGCTTCCTTGATCATCTCCGTCAGCGTCGGGTGAGCGTGGATCGTATGCCCAATCTCATCCGCGGTGGCCTCCAGCGTCATTCCTAATCCCACCTCGGCAATCAGCTCTGTCGCCTCTGCCCCAATGATATGCGCCCCCAGGATCTCCCCGTGAGGCTCGCCAATCAGAATCTTCACCATCCCTTCCGAATCCCCACTCGCCACCGCCCGACCGCTCGCCCGATACGGGAATCGACCCACCTTAAACTTCAATTTTTTTTCCTTGGCCGCCGCCTCGGTCAGTCCAATGCTCGCCACCTGTGGTTGGCAGTAGGTGCAACCAGGGAAAACCCCCACTTTCTTCGGCTGATACTTCGCATCAAAAATTCCGTTCACCGCCTCAATCGCCTCAAACGAGGCCACGTGCGCCAGCCAAGGTGGTCCAATAATGTCCCCCGCGGAGAAAACACCCGCCATGGAAGATTTGTACCGGGCATCCGTCTTCACATAGCCCTTTTCCAACTCCAGCTTCACCCCCGCATCCAAAGCCCCTTCCAGATTGGCTTGTACCCCGACCGCGCAGAGCAGCGCGTCCGCTTCAATCGTCTTGGCGTTCTTCCCACTCAATTTCACTTTCACCCCAGAAGTCGAAGCCGTGACACTCTCCATCGCGGTTTCGGTCAAAATGGTGATCCCCTGCTTGGCCAGATTCTTCCCCAGTAAATCGGAAATCTCCTCATCTTCGATCGGTAAAACTCGCGACTTCATCTCCACCAAGGTCACTTTCGTGCCAAATGAGTTCAGAAAATAGGCAAACTCCACCCCGATCGCCCCCGCTCCCAAAATCACGACGCTCTTGGGCTGTTTCTTTAACTCCAGCGCCTCGCGACTGGTCATGACCACCTTGCCGTCCACCTTCAGCCCAGGCAGAACGCGGGGCAAACAACCCGTCGCCAGCATGACATTCGTCGCCTCAATCACCTGACTCTTCCCGTCCGCCGTCTTCACCTTGATCTTGCGGTCTGCCCCCAACTTTCCTTCTCCCACCACATAATCCACCTTCTTGGCTTTCAGCAGAAACTCGACCCCCTTGGCAATCCGATCAGAAACGTTCCGACTGCGCCCGATCACTTTCGCAAAATCGAAGGAAACCTTGCCCGTAGTAATTCCATACTCCTCCGCATGCAGAATGTGCTGATAAATTTCGGCATTCTTCAGGAGCGACTTGGAAGGAATACAACCCCAGTTCAAGCAGGTCCCCCCTGCCCGCTCTTTTTCAACGACAACAACCTTCTTGCCCAACTGCGCCGCCCGAATCGCTCCGACGTACCCGGCCGGGCCACCCCCTAAAACTGCTAGATCATAAGTCGCCATACAATCCCCTTACATCAAAAGGACGCCCGGACTCTCCAACACTTCCACCAGCGCTTTAAGAAACTCACCCGCCATCAATCCATCCACTACCCGGTGATCGGCTGAAACGGTCAGGCTCATTTTTTCGCCGGGAACAATCGCCCCGTTCGCCGCCACCACCGGTTTTTTCACCGTTGCTCCCACCGCTAAAATCGCCGCCTGTGGGGGATTTAAAATTGCCGAAAATCTTTCCACTCCGATCATCCCCAGATTGCTCACGGTGAAGGTTCCGCCCGTGTACTCCTCCGGCTGCAACTTTCCCGCCTTCGCCTTTGCCCCCAGATCCTTTGCCTCTCGGGCGATCGTCCGGAAATCCTTCGCATGCGCATTACGGATCACCGGGGTGATCAATCCATCAGGCAACGCCACGGCAAAGGCCAAATGCACCGCCCCGTGCTGTCGAATCGATGACCCCTCCCAAGAGGAGTTGACCGCCGGCACCCTCCGCAGCGCTTCGACCGCCGCCTTCAAAACAAAATCGTTCACGCTCAGCTTCAGTTTTTCGCCCGCCATTTCGAGCGCGGCGTTGGCCGAAGCCCGCAATTTGGCCAGCGGAGCCGCATCCACCTCTCGTTCCACATAAAAATGGGGAGCGGTGGTCTTGCTCTCAACCAAACGCCGGGCGATCGCCGCCCGCATCTGCGAGACCGGCCGAACCCCATCCTGAGCAATCGGTTTCCCCCCGAAAATTCCGGCGCTGGAACGAACCGTGCCGCCTGCTTGGGCACTCTCGACATCCCGTCGCACAATTCTTCCTCCCGGTCCTGACCCTGCCACCCCCGAAACATCCACTCCCTTCTCGGCTGCCACCTTCTTGGCCAACGGGGAGATCTTCACCCGACCCATGTTCATCGGGGCCACGACCGGCGCCACTGCAA
>LIBO01000184.1 GCA_001438005.1 Verrucomicrobia subdivision 6 bacterium BACL9 MAG-120507-bin52
GCGGGTGGGCTTTTTTAATAGTTCGGGTTTTGATAGGACATGTTTTTTCCAATCTAAGCCAAAGCAGGCAAAGATAGCCTCCGCAAAGTGAGCGACTTTGGCCTCAAAGCCGGTTGCCACAACCAAATCTTCAGGCTTTTCAAGTTCCAAAATGTTCTGCATCGCGAGTGTATATTCTGGAGCATAACCCCAATCGCAGGTGGCCTCAGGGTCACCAACTTCTATTCGGTAGCTCGAGTTCTGGGCGGCCTGCTGCGCCGCCAAAAGAAGTTTTTTTGACAAAAAAACGGGTCCTCGAAAGACTGACTCATGAGGATAAAGGATCGCATGGGAAACATGCATTCCATGTTGTTCACGATAGAAACGCCCTGCCTGCATTCCGGCTAATTTACTGCACCCGTACGCGCAGGTGGGCTGGAACAAAGTGGACTCATCTTGAGGTATTTGCTTGGGAAGCCCGAAGACGTGAGCCGAAGAGGCGAAAAGAAGCCGAGTTTGAGGACAATATTCCTTAACTGCGTCCAAAACATTGACCCAACCCCCCAAGTGAACCTGAAAGCTTTTCATCCACTCGACGCCGTCCGAGTCCGGAGTTTGCTCACTCGAGCGGTGATGAGCGGCAAGGTAGTAGATGCGGTCAGGTAACTCTTCCCGGATGAGGTGATTGACCGAATCGACGGAAATCGGATTGGCGGGATGGGTTGGCGTAATTCTGAGAACGGTCCCTCCACGTGACTCAAGCTGCTTGGCAAGAATCTGACCATCTTGGCCCCCTGCCCCAAAAATGATGCTTTTCATCAGGCGGTAACGATTTCAATTTCAGGCATCGGAAAAATCATCTTCCCGCCATGGGATAGGTAGGCGGCTTCTTTCCTTAAGATAAAATCACGAAAATGCCACGGCAAAACGAGATAGTAATCTGGCTTTCTTCGCGACCCCTCCTCTTCTGAAATAATGGGAATGTGAGTCCCTGGAGTGACACAACCAATTTTTCTTGGGTTCACGTCAACAATTGCCTCCAAATCAGAGGACCCGAATCCGCAAAATTGTAGAATGACATTTCCCTTGGTGGAGGCTCCGTAGCCAAAGACTTTTTTTCCGTCAGCACGAAGGGCCGCAATAAGTTGGCGCAAAGACTCCCGGTGGTGAAAAACCCTGTCTTCAAAGGCCCGAAAGGGCGCGGGTGAACACAAACCCATCCTGTCTTCTTCGGAAATCAGCCAATCGATGATTCGTCGATCAGGGGCTATCGGTGAGTTGCCTTTGACCGCAGTAACGGCAAAACTACCCCCGTTAGTCGCATTCATGAGGACTTCCACCACTTGCAAGCCTACCTTCTCTAATATTTTTAGGACGGTCTGAAGGGAGTAATACTCAAGATGCTCATGGCATATGGTGTCGTATGAATTCTGCCGAAGCATGGAAGGCATATAGGATTGCTCAAAGTGCCAAACCCCACCGTCGGGCAAAAGATCTGCCACTTGACCCGCAAAACCAACTGGATCTTCAAGATCGTAAAACATGGCCACGGAAGTGATCAGGCGGGGTCGCTTCGTTGCCATATTTTTTTCAAAGGCCTGCTTTGAGAAAAAGTCCGCCACTAGGTGGATTCCGTCACTATAATAAGAGCGATATTTTTCTGCCGAAGGATCCATACCGATTCTCTCTAATCCAGCGACCTGGTACGCCTTAAGCAACGTGGCGTCACTGCTGCCGATATCCAAAACCACATCGCCACCCCTTAGTTGGCATTGCCTTTCCAGGCGCCGGGCTTTGGCCTGTAAATGCTCGACCATGGAGGGATTTAGTCCGGATCGGTATCCATAGCCCTCTCCATACATTTCTTGAGGGTCAAAAGAGTGATGCAGTTGCAATAGCCCACTTGCCGGACACCAAACTAACTCCAAAGGTCCCTTGCTCAGATGGGTTCCAGTGTTTTTAGGAAAGACACCCGTAAGCGATTGCTCTCCAAGATTAAGAACCGGAACGAGATTCGAATCGCCCGAAATACGGCATCGGGAAATTATTCGGCAACCTTGGGATTGAGCGGGTTTCATAAGGTTAAGGAGAAGGCAAAATTACCGGCCAGTGGCAAAGCCAGAACCTCGGAGGTGAGCTTTTCGGCAGTTGGAAATTCTCCCGGAACAATCGCTAGACACTTTTGTTCGTGCATGGATTTAGGATAATAAATCTCGGTCTGGATTCCCTTTTTACTTAAAAAATCCCTCAAGCCGTCTCTTTTCTTTCCACCTACTACCCGAATCACAAACTGATTCCATGTGTGCTCAGCTGATGTTTCTTGGCAGGAGAACGGCAATAGGACAGTTCCATCAACCTTTTTCCCGACGGCGTTGGATTCGCCCTCACAAAGACACTTTTCGGCTGGAAAAACAGCTTTCCACTCTTCCTGAAGCTCTTGCATTAATCTGGCGGCATTCTGCCTTCGGCTTTTTAAGGCTTGGTCAAGATGGCGTAACTTGACCCGCAGAAAAGCCGCTTGCAGCTCATGCAAACGAAAGTTTCCCCCGATCATTTCATGAAAATATTTCACTTTGGCGCCGTGAACCCGGAGCTTTCTCACCTTTTCAGCTAAATCCTGATCTTTAGTCGTGACCAATCCCCCCTCACCCAATGCACCTAGATTCTTGGTCGGGAAAAAGGAGAAACATCCGAGAGTTCCCATCGTCCCAGCCATCCTCCCTTTGTCCTTAGCCCCTAGGGCTTGGGCGGCATCTTCAATCACGGGAATATTACGCTTTTTGGCCGCAGCCAAAATCGGATCCATATCGGCACACTGGCCAAACAAGT
>LIBO01000185.1 GCA_001438005.1 Verrucomicrobia subdivision 6 bacterium BACL9 MAG-120507-bin52
CCCTCCGCCATCTCCCCCGCCACCACCGCACTCACCGCCCCGTACCGCTCCAAACTCTCCTCCCTCACCCCCAACTCCCTCCCCTTGGCCTCATTCGAATAGGTCACCCAACCCCCGAGAAAAATCTCCGATGCCCCCGCCACATCCGTGATCCGACTCGCCACCAACCCCCCCGTACACGACTCCGCTGTGGCCAACTTCATCCGACTCGCCCGAGCCAAACCCACCACCACCTCCTCCATCGTTTGCCCATCCTCCCCGTAAACCGCCATCCCCAATAACTTTCGCAACTCCTCCACCCCCGCCTGCAAAATCTTCTCATTTACCCCCCTCAACCGCACGTCCACCTCCCCCGGCCTGGCGCAGTACCCGATCTCCCCCACCCCCAACTCCCGTAACCTCGCTTCACACTTCTCCTGCACCGCCGACTCCCCAATTCCAGCCACCCGCACCACTCGCGTCCTTTCCGCTGGCCCCGCCCTGCCCCGCAACCTCGGCTCCACCCACTCCTCAAACATTGGCCCCAGTTCTCTCGGCGGTCCGGGTAACACCACCAACATCTTCCCCTGATCCTCCCACAAAAGACCCGGAGCCGTTCCCCTCTCATTTGGCAGAACCTCCATTCCCTCCGGAACCATCGCCTGCAATCTCACCATCTCCGGGGCTTTCAAATCGCGCTTGGCAAAGTATCCCAAAATCTTCTCCAAAATCTCCGGATGAAAAATCATCTTCTTTTTAGCCCACCCCGCCACCGCTTCCCGGGTCACATCATCCGAAGTTGGCCCCAACCCGCCCGTCACGATCACCAGCTCACTTCTCCCCCACGCCTCCTGCACCACCTCCGCAATCTTCTCTTTTCCATCCCCCACCGACGTCTGCCTCGCCAACCCGAACCCCATCCCCGCCAACCGGCCCGACAAGTATCCGGGATGAGAGTTCAGGACCTGCCCCAGCAACAGCTCGGAACCGGTCGTAATTAGCTCAATTTTCACCTCGCTTATCATACTCTCTTTTTGAATCTGCCAAGCCCGACCTCCTGCCCTCTTCAGGTTCATCGGAAATTCAATTGCGTTTGTCATGCGAGCATCCTTGCTTCTCGCAAAGGACATTAGCTGTCCTAGGACCAATCTTTTTTTCATCTATCTGAATTATTTTGCGCGGATGTCCTTTCCGAGGCGGGGCTTGAGTTTCCTCCTTGGCAAACCGATGCTCCCCCATGCCCAATCCGAACACTCGCTCCACCAAAGATCGGTACCGGGAACTCCGCGCCCTCCCTTGGCTCCGTCTTTGGCAAGAGCACGTACCCCTTTTTCAAGCAGCCTCCGCTGAGGAAAAGATGGGCCAAGTCGCCCTCATCCGCGCCATCGGCGCTGGATTTACCGATGCCCTCCAACCTCACCTCAAAGAGCCTGTCCGCCAATGGCTCCTGTCCCTCCTCTCCGATCCCTCCGAAAAAGTCCGTCGCTATGCCATGGCCGCCCTCCCCAAGATCGGGGCGGGCCGCACCGAGGAGCGCCAACTCCTCTCTCTCCTTTCAAAAACTTCCGCCGAGCGGGAGAAGAAATTTCTCGGGAAAGCCCTCGAGAAAATCGGAGGCTCCGCCACGCTCGATCTCATCCGTCAAAAAGGCATTTCGCTTCCCCAACTCAACGAGCAGAGGGCCAAAGCCAATCTCGCCCGCCAGCAAAAACCTAGCTCTATCCGCTTCACCGCACCCTTGACCGACTTCTCCCTGCTCCGTCTTCACCTTCGTTGCCGAACGGGACTCGAGCCCATCCTCTCGGACGAAATCAAAGCTCAAGGAACCCTGTTTCGGGTCATGGAAATTCGTCCCGGACTTCTCACGTTAGCCCCAACGGCGGCCTTTCGTCTGGACGATCTTTTTTCTCTGCGCTGCTTTTCCACCGCCTCCTTTCTTCTCGGCACCCTGCCCCCATCCGCCTCGGTCGTGGAACCCCTCGCCGCCCTCATCGCCTCCCCGCTCAGCCGATCTCTTCTGCAATCCCTCACCGATGGCCCGATTCGCTATCGCCTCGAATTTATAGCCAAAGGCCACCAAAAAGGTGCCGTTTTGCAGATCGCCCAACGTGCCTATGCCCTTTGCCCCGAACTTCTGAACGACTCCCGGGAAGCCCCATGGGCCATCGAAATCCATCCCGCGCTCGCGGGAGATTTTGTCGAACTTCGTCCCCGCATTTCCCCCGATCCCCGCTTCCCCTACCGCCAACAAGACGTGCCCGCCGCCTCCCACCCTCCCCTCGCCGCCGCCATGGCTCGACTCGCCGGCCCTTTTCCCGACGAAACTGTCTGGGACCCCTTCTGCGGCTCTGCCCTCGAACTGATCGAACGCGTCCGCCTCACCGGAGTCCGGCGAATTCTCGGAACCGACCTCTCCCCCGACGCCATCCAAGCCGCCCGCGCCAATTGGCAAGCCGCCCGCTTCCCTGGGGTCCCGGCCGACTTCGTCCTGCGCGATTTCCGCCAATTCGAAAAAATCCCCGCCTATGGTCCCGCGAGTATCTCCCTCATCATCACGAATCCTCCACTGGGAAAGCGTGTCCCCATTCCGAACCTCCGTACGCTGTTTGAGGAACTATTCGCCGTCGCCTCCCTGGCTCTTCGTCCCGGCGGTCGAATGGTCTGGATCAATCCCCTCAAGCTCAAACCTCCCGCCTCCTCCCTCCGCCTCGAATTTCAGCAAACGGTCGACCTCGGCGGCTTCCGGTGCCGACTCGAACTCCTCCGCAAACGCTAGCCTACTTTTGCCTCAGACAAACTCCACCTGCACCACTGTACTCTCCT
>LIBO01000186.1 GCA_001438005.1 Verrucomicrobia subdivision 6 bacterium BACL9 MAG-120507-bin52
CGCCCAATCGGAAATCGGCCTCATTATCAATGCCGTCCTGCAAGGACTGCAAACGGCCGAGGCCATCCGCCGCTCGGTCGATGGGGCCAACCAGTTTCCCAATCCTCCCAACCAACCCGCCGGTGACCCCGTTTGGGACTACGACGAAGCATCCCTCGTCCCCTCCCAAGTCCTCCGCAAAGGACCCTACCGCAATCTGCAGGGTCAACTCACCCTCAGCGCGCGACAAAGTAAACCCCGCGAGATCGAACTCCTCTTCTACCGATCCGATGAATCCATCTATCGCCGCGAATTTTGCCAATCCGACCAGCGCGATGGCCGCCGAATCGACCTCGATGAAAAAGGAAAGAAAACCGCCGAAGGCCCGATTCGGAAAGGACTGCCCGAAGGTGACTGGCTCTTCTACTCTGCCGACGGAAAACTAAAGGCCGAAACCCGCATGCAAGCCGGCCAGATGACCGGCCCTCAGGTTCTTTTTGGGGACGATGGAAAAACCCGCGCCTCCAACACACTTCGAGAAGGCAAACGGGAAGGCCCCTCCACTCTCTTTCACCCCGATGGCTCCGTTTCCGATAATCTTTTCTACTCGTCCGATAAGCTGAGCGGCCCTGCCAACGGTTGGCGGCCTGATGGCCTTCCCCGCTACACCGCAAATTGGAAGAATGGCCAGCTCGACGGGCTCAGCACGGAGAACTTTCCCTCCGGAACAAAGAAATCGGAAACTTCTTACCTTCTTGGAAAAAAAGAGGGCACCGCCCGATCTTGGGCTGAAAAAGGCCACACCCTGACCGAGGAAAATTGGAAGCAGGATCAGCTGAACGGAACCGTGACCGAATTTTATTCGGATGGAAAACCCCGATCCATAACTCCCTACCTCGCCGGAAAGAAAAATGGCCCATACCAAAGCTTCAATCCCGACGGCACCCTCGCCACCTCTGGAAAATTTCTCGGCGGAAAATTACAAGGACCGATCACTCTTCACTATCCCGCCGGCCAACCCTTTGCTGAGTGCCACTACCAAGGCGATCAGCTTTCCGGGGGGCGGCTCCTCTATCCAGACGGAAAAGTTTTAGGTCAATTCGGACCCATTCTTGGATCGGAAGGAAAAGTGAGCTCCCTGCTCCTGCAATATGCGGACGGAAAACCGCTCTCCTCCACCCACTTCGACGCCGGCACTGGAAAAATACAGTGGAAGGGTTGGAACCCCGATGGCTCGCCGCTTGGACAAGTAGACTATGCTTCTTCCTCGCGCCTTTCATCTCCCGCCGCCAATGCTTCCAATCCCCCGCTCTCCTCTTGGAAAGCGCAGCAAGAATCTTTGGAACAACAAATCGGCCTTACCTTACCTCCTGAATTCAATCTTCTTCCTTAGGCCCAGACGACCGTCCCGCCCATCCCTACCTTTTTCCTCCACTTAAGGAACAGTGGCTTCGACTTTCAAAAATCCCTTCGTTCCGATGGTCAACGTTGCCTCGTACTGTTCATACCCCGACGGCAATCCGGCCGGTTGTGAAACGCTTTTCGATGGCGTCACCGATCCTGTAAATCCAACCGCCAAATCGGTGGCTGACTTCACCGCATACTCCACACCGCTCCGTTGCAAATAAGTGATCTTGATCCCACCCGTGACACTGCTTTGCGTCACCGGCCGGCTGGATGCATCGACCGGACTCGTCCCAAACGCAAACTCCCCCGCATTATTCAGCCCATCCCCGTCCGGGTCCGCCCCAGGCTCTGCATTTACCCCGCTCAATCCAAATCCAGTGGCCCAGATTTGCAATGGTGTTTGCGCCGAATTTACGGTCACGTTGATGGAAAAGGTGACTACTTGATAATTACTGACATCCGATGGCGTAAAGGTGACGAGCTGAGAGCTGGTGCCCACGGCGGGCTGGGTGGAAGGAAGAGACCAGGTAAAAGCGCCGGAAACCGCCACGCCTCCGTAGGTCGCACTCCCGCCACTCGGCATGGAAGCCAGGAGCGTTTGTCCCTCCGTTAAAACCGAAACCAAGGGTGGCGTGCTGATCGTCGGGGTCCCCTTTTCCACGACGACGGCGCGGGTGACGGTGCTCACATTTCCAAGGGTATCGGTCGCCGTATAAGAACGGGTATAGGAACCGACTGCGGCGGTGTCGACCGACCCACTTTGGGTCACCGGTCGGCTGTCTCCGCTAGTATCCGTGGCGGTGGCTCCGGGATCCGTGAAATCTGCTCCCAAGGCCACGGTGAGCGGATTCGCACCCGTGAGTGTGATGGTCGGCCCGGTTTGGTCGGTGGCCCGCAAGTTGCCGATGTAAGAGATGTTTTCGGTGGTGTTGCCTGCGCCAAAGGTTTTCGTTGTAGCCAAACCAGCGCCGTTGTTGGCGGAAAAATCAGAAAGGCTGGCA
The DNA here is from genome assembly GCA_001438005.1 of Verrucomicrobia subdivision 6 bacterium BACL9 MAG-120507-bin52. Lineage (GTDB taxonomy): Bacteria > Verrucomicrobiota > Verrucomicrobiia > Methylacidiphilales > Verrucolacustridaceae > Verrucolacustris. The sequence continues at coordinate 2,388 of LIBO01000186.1, forward strand.
CCGCTGTTGAGCACGTACCCGAAATACCCCCGGCTCGAGGAGAAGGCTCGCTGGGCCCGGGTTTTCTTTCCGCTAAACCCGGTGTACTGGGTGCCCTCCGCGCCGATGCCCAAGGCATGAATTCCCCCGGCGATACCTTCAATGCCGTACCCGGCGGCCTTGAGCAGGATCATGTCGTTGGCCTCCAGATCCAGCGTTCCGCCACCGGACTCAAAATACTCCAAATTTCCCAGATTCACCCGCAGGACGAAGTCAGATGGATCCAGATCCTCGGCCAGGGTCTTTCCGGTGGCTAAAACAATGAGGGTCCCCGCCTTGACGGAAGACCAAAGAGTAACATTCCGGAAAACAAAACGTCCTCCGGTATCGAGGCTACTTCTCGAGGCAAAGT
>LIBO01000187.1 GCA_001438005.1 Verrucomicrobia subdivision 6 bacterium BACL9 MAG-120507-bin52
GTGCCCCTTGGAAAAACGCGCCTCTGCTAAATTAGCGGAGAGCAAGTTCAACGCCCGCAACTCCGCTTCCGTCGGCGTATACGGTTGCTTACAGTCCGGACAGATTTTGCGGATCAGGCGCTGAGCCAGCACCGCTCGAATCGAAGAGGAAACCAAAAATGGTTTCACCCCCATATCCACCAGACGCGTGATCGCGCTGGGCGCATCATTGGTGTGCAAAGTGGAGAAGACCAAGTGCCCCGTGAGGGATGCATTGATCGCAATCGACGCCGTCTCCACGTCCCGGATCTCTCCGACCATGATAATGTTCGGCGCCTGCCGCAACATCGCCCGCAGCGCCGCCGCAAAGGTCATCCCAATCTCCGTATTCACCGCGACCTGATTCACCCCGGGCAGCTGATACTCCACTGGATCCTCGACCGTGATCAACTTACGATCCGGTTTGTTGATCGTGTTGAGGCAGGCATACAACGTGGTCGATTTGCCCGAGCCCGTCGGACCCGTCACCAAAAAGATGCCGTCGGCATAGTTGATCACCCGCTCGAGAATCGCCTGATCGTCCGCAAAAAATCCCAATTCGGGCAGACCCAACATCAGATTCTTTTTGTCCAAGATACGCATCACGACCGACTCCCCGTGAATCGTCGGCACGGTCGAAACCCGCAAATCCAGCGTCGGGCCATCCACCGTGGCTAACGCAATTCGCCCGTCCAACGGCAACCGCTTTTCCGCAATACTGATGTTCGACATGATCTTGAGTCGGCTGATGATGCTGGACTGAAGCCGCTTGGGCGGGTCCTTCATCTCCTGCATGTTGCCGTCGATCCGATACCGCAAACGCAATCTTTTCTCCAACGGCTCAATATGAATGTCGCTCGCTCGCAGTCGGTGCGCTTCCAAAATCAGTCCATACACCAACCGAATAATCGGGGCATCCCCCTCGGCCGCCTCATCTCCGGCCGATCCTCCATCCTTTTTCAGATCCAAATCGCCTCCATCCATGTTGGCCATGAGCGTGGCCAGCGACTCATCCGTTTTTCCAAAAAAACGCACGATGGCGTCATCCAGCTTGGCCAGAGGAACCACCACCGGTTCCAGATCCGTTTTCAGCAGATATCGCAATGCATCCAACGTTTCGAAATCCAGCGGATCAGGAATCGCGATTCTTAAACCCGAAGGCAAACGCCTCAGGGGCAGGGCATGGTAGCGCCGGCTTTCCGCTGAAGAAATCGTCGCCAGCACATCCTCATCCACGTGATGGATTTCCGCTTGAAACTCCATCCCACAATCCTTCGCCACAATTTCCAAAATCTGATCGGGCGTCAGCAACCCACGCTTGCTGATCCCCTCCAACGTCGAATGTCCCTGCATCGCCGCTTCCTCTTGGCACGAGGCCATATCTTCCAGACTGACCACCCCGGAGGTCTGCAGGAGTTCGAGCACGTAGGCTTCGTTGGAGATCATAGCTTCAGGAAAAACATCGCCTAGGTCGGGCTGTAGGGCAATCGTCTATGCAGACAGCTTTGCCTTTAAAATTTCATCCACCTGCGTGGGGTTGGCTTTGCCTTGGCTCTTCTTCATGACAAAACCTTTCAGCGCATTGATCGCGTTGCTTTTGCCCGACCGATAATCCTCCACGCTCCTCGGATTCGCCGCGATCGCCTCGTCACAAAAAGCCGCCAATGCGCCCACATCCGAAATCTGGGCTAACCCCAGCTTTTCCACGATCCCCTTGGGCGAAGCCGGATTCGCCATCAGCTCGGCAAACACTTTTTTCGCCTGCGCGCTGTTGATCACCCCCTCCACCACCAAGCCCGCCAGCTCCCCAAAAAACTCCGGCCGCACCGGGCTGGTCGCCGGATCCGGTTGCGTCGCCAGAAAATCGTTCAAAATCCAGTTGGCCACCGCCGCCTTGTGCTTCGTTCCCGCGGCCGCCTTCTCGTAGTACCCGCACAAAACCCGATCCGCCGCCAACACGCTCGCCTGATACGCCGTCACTCCATTCTCCTGCATTAAGCGCTCCTGCAACGCCGCCGGCAGCTCGGGCAGACCCGACTCCGCTGCCTTTCGTAACCCCTGATCCGTTCGCACAGGCAGAAGATCCGGCTCGGGAAAGTACCGGTAGTCATGCGCCTTCTCCTTCGTCCGCATCGTAAAGGTCGCCCCCGCGTCGTCATCCCATCGCCGTGTCTCATGCTGAATCGCCTCTCCCTTCTCCACCGCCCCAATCTGTCGGCCAATCTCATACTCCAACGCCCGCCTCACTCCGCTGATCGAATTCAAATTCTTCAACTCCACCTTCGTCCCAAACTCCTTTTGCCCCACCGGCCGGATCGATACGTTCACGTCGCACCGCATCTGGCCCTTCTCCATATCCGCACTGCTCACACTTCCCGAAAGCAGCACCTGCCGCAACGACCCCAAAAAGGCGAACGCCTCCCCGGGGGTCCTCAGATCCGCCTCCGAGACAATCTCCATTAGGGGAGTACCCGCTCGGTTAAAATCGATCCCGCTCCGCTCCTCATAGTGAAAGGATTTGGCCACATCCTCCTCCAAATGAATCCTCGTCAGGCGGATCGATCTCTTCGCCTTGGCCTCGTCCGTCTCCTGCAGATCTTTCGGAAAGAGAAATGGGTCCAGCCCGACCGCGCCCCCCGCACAGAGCGGATCCTCAAACTGGCTGATCTGATAATTTTTCGGCATGTCGGGATAGAAGTAGTTTTTGCGATCAAACCGAGCCACCGGCGCAATCCGACAGCCCAACATCAGACCCGTC
>LIBO01000188.1 GCA_001438005.1 Verrucomicrobia subdivision 6 bacterium BACL9 MAG-120507-bin52
GGCGGCCTCGGCTCCCCTCTTCTCGCCTATCTAGCTGCCGCAGGGGTCGGACGCTTGGGTATCGTGGATTTCGACCGAGTGGATGAATCCAATCTGCAACGCCAAATCATTCACCGCCAAACTTCCATCGGCCAAGCCAAAGTGGAATCGGCCCGTCGCACGATTGCCGAGCTCAATCCCTACGTGGAGGTTGTCACCCACGAGATTGCTTTGCGGTCAGACAACGCCCTCGAACTATTCCGCGACTACGATGTGGTGGTGGACGGGACCGACAACTTTCCTACCCGCTACCTCGTCAACGACGCCTGTGTTCTGTTGGGCAAACCGAATGTCTACGGGTCCATCTTCCGCTTTGAAGGCCAGTGCACCGTATTTTGGGGGGAAAAAGGCCCCTGCTACCGTTGCCTCTACCCCGAACCGCCACCCCCAGGTAGCGTTCCTAGTTGCGCCGAGGGTGGCGTCCTTGGAATCCTCCCTGGCGTCATCGGGGTTCTTCAGGCCATTGAGACCGTGAAACTGATTCTAGGAATCGGTGACCCCCTCATTGGACGTCTTCTCCTTTTCGATGCCCTGAAAATGAAGTTCAAGGAAATGAAGCTACGCAAAAATCCGCACTGCCCGATCTGTGGTCCTAACAAAACCATCACAGGACTGATTGATTATGAGCAGTTTTGTGGTGCCCCTGCCCGCGAGGGACCGGCACAGGAAGCACCCCAAGTTCCTGAAATCACCTGCTCTGAGCTCAAGCAAAAGATCGATTCCAAGAAGTCATTTGTCTTGGTCGATGTGCGCGAACCACACGAATATCAAATTTCAAAAATTGCGGGCTCTACCCTCATTCCCTTGGGCGAAATTCCAAAGAGATGGCAAGAAATTCCCCAAGATCAGGAAATTGTACTTCAGTGCAAAGCGGGAATCCGTAGCGCCAAAGCGCTTCTTTTTCTTCAGCAGCAAGGCTACAAAAAACTGCTCAACCTCAAGGGCGGGATCGATGCCTGGTCGGAAGAGATCGACCCCTCCCTCCCCCGCTATTGAATTTTTTTCAGACTTTCCTTCTTCTTTGGCTGGTTGGCCCACTTTTGCAGGCTGGAGGTCTAGCCAAGCTCACCATTGGAGATCACGCCTTAGTCGTTGAATTAGCCACGGAACCGCAGGAGCAAGTCAACGGATTAATGAACCGGGCCTCACTGAATGCGGATCACGGCATGCTCTTTATCTTTCCCCAACCGAAACAGGCCTACTTTTGGATGCACAACACCTCCATCCCCCTCGATGTGGCGTTTCTCGACCCGGACGGTACGATCCTAGAAATACTCCCACTGGTCCCTTTTGAAGAGAAACGCGTGGTCAGTAAATCAAGCCAAGTAGCCTATGCCATTGAGACAAACCGCGACTGGTTCGCCAGCCGCAACATCAAGGCAGGGGATCAGGTAAAGGGTTTGCCGAGAAACTAAAAGATAGATCAGGCGGGCACCATATCTGTGGGGACGCAAAGACGTACCTGGTGAGGGTGGGCAGTCCCGATAGCCACCGTCTCACCAGTGGGGGAAAAGAACTCAATCTCGTATCCAGGTGGTTCCCGATGAACATGAATGATCGTTCCGATCGTTCCGGCAGACAGGCCCAATTCAGGCAAGCCCTCCATTAAAACAACCCGGCTATGCTCAGTCAGAAGAGTCATCTTCGGTCAGGATAAGCCGTAATGAGACGAGGGGCAAGAGTCTGCCTGTCCCTTTGCCAAACAGTAATGATTCGAACCGGGTTCCCTTGCGGCGTTGGAATCGTTCCGCGGATAACGATCCGACACCCAAAAGGGGAGTTTGTCATCACCTCACTCTCCCGGTTTTCCAATAAGGCGCGAATCGAATTCAAAAGGACTCGCCACTTTTTCCGATGAAACCCATGGGATTGAAACCAGAGTGCTTTTGCTTTTCCCTGAGGATGCCGCTCATTGAGCAAGTAGTCCGTGATTTTGCTTTTCTCAATTTGCCAATCATGAGAACTCACCCCTACCCCCAGATCTGACGATCCAGCGTCCGATACTGTATCGCTTCGGCCAAGTGATCTAAGAGAACCTTCTCACTCTCGGCCAAGTCCGCGATGGTCCGTGCCACTTTCAGGATTCGGTCCAACGCCCTTGCACTCAGAGATAGGTTACTCATTGCCCCAGATAGAAGATTCTTCGCCTCCCGATCCATCGGAACCCGTTTTCTTAATTCACGCGGCCCCATTTGGGCATTGGCGTGGATCGATGAAGTCGGCCCAAAACGCACTCGCTGAATCTCTCGCGCACGTTCCACCCGAGCCCGAATCGTCGCGGAAGACTCTCCGGGCGCCTCGGCCAGCAACTGCTCATGTTTCATCGCGGGCACTTCGAGGTGTAGATCGATCCGATCCAGCAGCGGTCCACTGATCTTATTCAGATACTTTTTGGCTGCTTGCCCATCCGATCTCGCTTCGAAATACCCTCTTGGGCTGGGATTCATTGCCCCGACAAACATAAAGCGTGCGGGAAACGTCATCGTTCCCGAAGCCCTCGAGATCGTCACCTGCCCATCTTCCAGCGGTTGTCGTAGCACCTCCAGAGCCGACCTTTTAAATTCAGGTAGCTCATCTAAAAAAAGAACTCCGTGGTGCGCTAAGCTCACTTCGCCTGGGGACGGATTGGCCGACCCCCCGATCAACCCGATATCGGATATCGTATGGTGCGGGCTTCGAAAAGGACGCTCCTTGACCAAGGCTCCTTCGG
>LIBO01000189.1 GCA_001438005.1 Verrucomicrobia subdivision 6 bacterium BACL9 MAG-120507-bin52
CTCGCCGCCTTTTCGCCAAAGTAAACCTCATCCCCTACAACAAAGTCGAAGGCCTTCCCTACGAACGTCCATCCGAGGAGGCTATCCACCTTTTCTGTCGCACTCTCCTCAAAGCCGGGGTCCGCGCGACCGTTCGCCGCGAAAAAGGTCATGATATCGATGCTGCCTGCGGCCAATTACGCCTTCGGGAGGAAATGAAACAGCCTCAGACCTCCTGAACTTCGATGTACGTTTTAGAGACTCGCCACGCCACAACCGACTCCCTTCCTCTTCCCCACGCCCGAATCGAAAAACCCGGTCATCCCCCTCTTCTTCAGATTTACTCGAATCAACTTATTCCTCTACGAAAACTTCAGCGAAATCTATCCGGCAAGATCCGAAAACTAGTTCTCCGTCCCTCAACCCCATTTCAACTTCGGATCGCCCGTCGCCTCCTCATCACCAGCGATCACCGAATCGTTCAGACCAAGGATCGGCAGCTACCTCGACTCAAAATACGCGCTGGTCCCGCCTTCGGCTCCGGCGATCATGCCACCACCCATCTCTGCCTCCGTTACCTGAGCCATTTTCTTTCGGCTCATCACCAAACCCCAACCACGGTGCTCGATCTGGGGTGTGGCTCTGGGGTCTTAACCCTCGCTGCCGCAAAATTAGGTGCTCGTGCCATCGGTTGGGATAACGACCCAACTGCAGTTTCGGAATCGCAACGCAACGCCAAACTCAATCGCCTGACCCATCGCGTGCACTTCGAAGTAAAAGATGCGCTTCGCGCGGCTTTACCCTCCGCCAATCTGATTGTCGCCAATCTCTACGACTCCCTCCTTCTCCACCTTTTGCCGCGATTGGAAAAACACCGCCGATCCGGGGCAACCCTAATTCTCTCGGGCATACTCCAAGGCCAAGAAACCCAAATTCTACGCGCTTCTCGCAAACTAGGCTGGAAGCTCCAGCGCCGCGGCCGGCGTGGTCGCTGGTTCTGCCTTCAGTTTTTCGGTTAATACCTCAAGACTTCACGTAGCGCCGCCGCAATCCGCACCGCCGTCGGCCGATGCGCCGCCCACAAATTTGGGTGATACGGCACGGGCGTGTCTTTGGCATTCAGTCGCTTCGGCGGCGCATCGAGCAACTCAAACCCTTCGGACGCCACCCGTGCCACCACCTCCGCCGAAGCCCCTCCCCACGGCCAAGACTCCCCGACCGCCAATAACCTCCCCGTTCGAGCCACACTCGCCAGAATCGTATCGGTATCTAATGGCTTCACTGTTCGCAGATCGACCACCTCCACCTCGTATCCCTCCTCCACCAGCTCCTTCGCGGCCGCCACTGCCTCATGCACCATCGCGCTGTAGGTCACACAGGTCACATCCCGCCCCGCTCGGACCACCTGGGCCCGAAAGGCCGGCAGGGCACTCTTGGGTAAAGTGTCCGACTTCAGATGATAATAAAGCAACTTATGCTCACAAAAAACCACTGGGTCAGGCATTTTCACCGCCTCCAAGAGCATCGTATAAGCATCCTCCACCGTTGCCGGCGTCATCACCACAATTCCCGGATAGTGCGAGTAGATCGCCTCCATCGATTGACTGTGGAAGGGACCACTCCCCGGCGTTCCCCCCGAAGGCAAACGCAACACCATCGGGCACGGCTTGCCCGTCCGCCAAAAGGTCGTGGCCGCATGATTCAACATTTGATTCAGACCGACCGTTGAAAAATCGGCAAACTGCATCTCCACAATCGGCCTCATTCCCTCCATCGCTGCCCCCACCGCCATCCCGACCATCGCATCCTCCGAAATCGGGGAATCGATCACCCTGCCGGGAAATCTCTCCGCTAGATTTTTGGTCGCCTTAAAAGCCCCTCCAAATCGACCCACATCTTGCCCATAAATAAAAACGCTGGAATCCATTTCCATGGCCTTCTCTTGGGCGGAACGAATCGCATCCAAATAGGTCACACTCATGGCGATCCCAACCCTTCCGCTTCCGCACCCGACTTCGTCGCCCACCAATCCTCTTCAAAAGGATCCGGAACCGGCTCCGCTGAAACCTGAATTACTGCTGCCTCGACCTCAGCCTGAGCCTCCGCCCGCCAACTTTCCCAATCTTTGCCAGATCCCATCCTATCCATCTCAGACTCCATGACTTTCAGGCAATCTCTTCCCCGCTCCGAACGTTGGATCTTCGGATCCACATACAAACCATCGTCGTGTTCCCCGTGCCCACACAGCCGCAACAATTTGCCCACGACCAGTTGTGGCCCCTCGCCATCCCGAGCCCGGTCGACCGCCCCCTGCAGCACCTCGGCACACGCCCATGGGTCTGTTCCATCGACCGAATGCCCCTTCACCCCATATCCTTTTGCCCGATCCACCAGATCTGCACAGGCAAACTGTCGATCGTTCGGGGTGGAATACGCATAGCCGTTGTCCGCCACCACCACCACCAAAGGAAGCCGCTCCACTGCGGCCAGATTTAACCCCTCGTGAAACGACCCAGTCGAAGTCGCTCCATCCCCCGCACAGGTTAACCCCACCCTCCCTTTCTCACCCTTCATTCTCTTTGCCATGAGAACACCCGCCACCGTGGAGACCATTGCGCCTAAATGGCTGATCATCGGTAAAATTCCTCGGGAAAGATCGCCTCGATGGATATTCCCGTCCCTCCCCTTCATTGGTCCTAAGCGCGATCCCAAGTAAGCCCTGAGCGCATCTTCCATCGGCTCTCCAAAAGCCAACCTTCCCGCCATATCT
>LIBO01000190.1 GCA_001438005.1 Verrucomicrobia subdivision 6 bacterium BACL9 MAG-120507-bin52
GCGCCTGCTTTCCAAAGCGGGCGTGGACGGTCCTCTCTCTTTCATTGATCAGATAGAATTCCTCCAATGTGGGGGGGGGATAGCCAGGTTTCCTCTGGGCCGATGTGCCGAATACGGCAATTTGGGACGGTTTCGAAATCTGGATTTGACGCCACGGTTCGGTACGGATTCCGGGACGACGTTGCCAGGGGTCGGGGCCGAGGATCTCGTTATAACCATAACCGAAATTGCGGGAGTTTTTGTATTTAGGCACCACGCGACCTTCATGTGCTAAGCCAGGACAAGGGCCACCTTGGACAAAGGAGCCTAGATAAGGACCGAGGGGGCCACTCTCGCCCTCAATCTCACGCTGGCCTTCACCCCGCCCAACGCTGGACCATGGCTCCAATCCGAACCACCACCGCACCCCGTTTTTTTCCTGACCGCGAATATCCTCGCGGTATTTCGGAAACTCCCCGTTATTTTCTGAGGCGTAGAGTTGGGTGGCTAAAATAAGAACCTTAAGGTTTGAAGCGCTCCGGGCGCGGTCACCTGCGGCCAGCCCGGATCGGTAGGCGCCGAAGCCAAACATCGCCAGGACAGCGGTGATCAGTACGGCAGCAAGTAGTTCGATCAAGCTAAAAGCCGTTGCTCTTCTCATGGAATTTGGATTCGTAACCGAAGAAATCGTCGGGGCGAGTCCGCCGGGACGCGAGCCACGACGGAAACCATTGGCCCGGAGATATCGGGAATCACCGTCTGGGTGACGTGGTTCGTGCCCGAATCCCACCGGACAAGGTCAGGACTAGTTTCCACGGTGTAACCGACCCCATCGTACCCCGCATCAGCGCCTTCGGGGATGTCGGCGTAAACGTCATGGGGTCGGCGGTAAGTAAGAGTGAGATGATGAGTGCCACTGTTTTCCTCAAGGCCATACTCGATCGCGCCAGTTGAATCCCATACATGGGGATGCCGTCGAAGAGCGTATTCCAAAAGATTTGTCAGGCCGTCGCCGTCGGAATCTTCGGAAAGATCGGCAATTTCGTGGGTGGCCATCCAGGCGGCGAGGCCAGGTGAGGAGAAGGCACTGGTGAGGACGTAGGCGTCATGGTCGCCGTTGCTTAAAATTCGCCCCGAAGCACCAACGGGAGCCGAGATAAAGTCGGCATTGGCGCCGCCGATTTGGTAGGTGAAGTACGATGACCAGCTACCATCGGATGCGGCCGATAGATTTCCTGACGCAAATCCGTTGATAAATATGCCCCAGCCATAATCGTAAAAGTGAGCAAAAAGACCTTGTCCGTTCCACGTGCTCAATTGGGATGAGAAAAGGATTGGGTTCCCAACCGTATCTCTGCTGGCGGTTGTTACGGAGACTCCTCCAGTTGCTTGAATGACAGACGCCAAAAGTTGCTGACCGGACTGAATACTCCCATCGTGCCGTAGTTCGTATGACAACGTTTGTCCAGGTGCGAACAGAATTAGTAGGTGATTACTCACGTCGCCAGCGCCAAGAAGAACGCTAGCCGCCTGGATGGGTAGCAGAGGCAGAAGGTAAATTGAAACAAACAGGAGCAGGGACTTTCCCGCTCCTAACGTAACCCAGTTTTCGGTTTTCGTAGGACTCCTTGTCTGGCGATAGCCAGACGGGTCCGCACGGGATGCGGGCATCCGGACTCTCGCCCTTCATTTTTGCGATGAGGGTTGGCCCCTTTCTTGCGAAAGGGGAGCGATGAGCCTTGGCGGGCAGATGTTCGGACTCCGGGTTGCGATCCTCCTCCCCGCCTTCACCCTTCCATTCTGCCAAAGCAGAATGTCCAGATTGGCGTGCTTTCGCATGGGGATTTGTCACCCGATACCGCAGCGCAACTGTGGCCGGTTCACACGGCCTTCCCTGATTCCACCAAGGGAAAGAACTGGTCCCATGACTAGAAGCAAACTCAGGAAGGTCAAGGGGCAGTGTGTCATGAGAAAATTTCAAAGGAGGGGCTTGAGGCAAGGTTTGAAGTGGAGAGCTGATAGGTGTAGGCCTAAAAGCAGGTCAGTCAAGTGGAGCCGTGTCATAACCAATTTTTCGAAAATGGTTCGAGGCAAGGTTTGAAGTGGGGAGACGAAAAAGGGTAACGTGGGGGATGGCAAAGAAATCTTATCGGGTGGCCGTCGTGGGGGTTACGGGGGCCGTGGGCCAAGAGATTTTGCGAGTTTTGGAACGGCGCAAGTTTCCCGTGTCGGAGCTGGTGCCGCTAGCGAGCGAACGATCGGCCGGCACGGAGGTGGAGTTTGCGGGGAAGAAGGTGAAGGTGCGGAAGTTGGAAGCGGCATCTTTTGCGGGGGTGGAGGTGGCGTTTTTTAGTGCGGGGGCGACACGCTCGCGGGAATTTATTCCGATCGCGAGGAAGGCAGGTGCGGTGGTGGTGGATAATTCGTCCGCATTTCGGATGAATCCCGAGGTGCCGCTGGTGGTGCCAGAAGTGAATGGAGATTTGCTCGACGCCAAGCCCAAGTTGATTGCGAATCCGAACTGTTCCGCCGCGATTCTGGCGGTGGCGCTGGCGCCGTTGCATCAGCTGGCCGGGCTTGAGAGCGTGGTGGTGGCGACCTATCAGTCAGCCAGTGGGGCGGGAGCGAAGGCGATGGCGGAGCTAGAGCAGCAGGTACGGGACTATGCGGCGGGGAAAGAGCTCAAGGCGGAGGTGTTTCCCCACGTGTTGGCCTTTAATTTATTTTCGCACAACAGTCCGATGGGG